>JAFYBB010000189.1 GCA_017540445.1 Clostridia bacterium
GCGCTGAAGGGCCTGCTCTACGTGGCGCTGATCGCCCTGGCCCTGTTTACGCTGATCCCCTTCGTGTGGATGCTGTCGGCCTCGCTGAAGCTGGACCGGGAGGTGTTCAGCTACCCGATCCGCTGGATCCCGGAGGTCTTCCACTGGGAAAACTACCGGCTGATCTGGACGAAGGTGCCGCTGCTCACCTACTTCAAGAACACGGCCGCCATCGCCCTGCTGGTCACCTTCATACAGACGCTGACCTCCTCCTTCGCGGCCTACGCCTTCGCCAAGCTGCACTTCAGGGGCAGGAACGTGCTGTTCATCTGCTACGTGGCCACCATCGCCGTGCCGTGGCAGACCTACATGGTGCCCCAGTTCATACTGATGCGCTCGATGGGCCTGTACGACACGCTGTGGGCCATCGTGGTGCTCCAGTCGTTCAGCGCCTTCGGCGTGTTCCTGATGCGCCAGTTCTACCAGGGCATCCCCACCGAGCTGTGCGAGGCCGCCCGCATCGACGGCCTGAGCGAATACGGCATCTGGGCCCGCATCATGCTGCCGCTGTCGAAGGCCGCCATCGCCACGCTGGTGATCTTCACCTTCGTGGGCACCTGGAACGACTACATGGGCCCGATGATCTACCTGACCCGCGACGTCAACAAGACCGTGCAGGTGGGCCTGAAGCGCTTCATCCAGGAGAACTCCAGCGACTACCACCTGATCATGGCCGTGTCCGTGTGCAGCCTGCTGCCGGTGTCCGTGGTGTTCCTGGCGCTGCAGAAGTACTTCATACAGGGCATCGCCACGACGGGCCTGAAGGGCTAAGCCATGTTTGAAGAGATCGATCGCTATCCCCTGTGCGAACTACTGCAGGACCGCTTCGGCCTGCCCTTTCCCCCGGCGTGCCTTCGGGGCGACTGGCAGCGCCTGGGCCCGGACCGCAAGGCGCCTGTTCAGGCGCTGGCCGACCGCTATCGGGACGAGCCCTACGCCCTTCTGACCGCCGGACAGTACATGGCCTTTGAACGCGCCGGCGACCGCCGGGCGATGGAGGTCCCCTATTTCCAGCGCCGCCGAAAGCTGATCGCCGCGCTGATGGGGGCCTGCGTCGGGGATGCGCCCGAGGAGGATATGGACATCGTCGTGGACGGCATCTGGCTGATCTGCGAGGAGACCAGCTGGGTGATCAGCGCCCACAACGGCGGCGAGCTGGACGGCGTTCAGAAGCGCAGGCTCATGCCGCTGCCCGACCCCGAGCGGCCCTATGTGGACCTGTTCGCCGCCCAGACGGCCATGATACTGTCGATGACCTGCTATCTGCTGTCGGACGCGCTGGACGACATTTCGCCGCTGATCCGCCGCCGGGTGCGCCATGAGGTCGAGCGCCGGGTGCTCATACCGTTTGAAACCCGAAGCGACTTCTGGTGGATGGGCCTGATCCGAAGGGATATGTGCAACTGGACGCCCTGGATCGCGTCCAACGTCGCCGTGGCGGCCTGCACCTTTGTCCGCGACAGGCTGCGGCTGTGCGAGGTGCTGGAAAAGTGCTGCCGGTTGATCGACCGATACCTTGACACCGTTCCCGGAGACGGGGGCTGTGCCGAGGGCGTGGGCTATTTCGGCATGGCCGCCGGCGCGGTGCTGGACTTCTGGCAGCTCATGGAGCAGCAGCTGGGCGATCGCCGCTTCGGGCGCCCGGAAAAGCTGGCCCGCATGATGCGCTTCCCGCTGGACATGTGGCTGGGCGGGGACTGGTTTGCCAACTTCGGCGACTGCGACGCCCGGGCGCGGGTGCCCGGCGAGCGCCTGCAATACGCGGGGAAGCGGCTGAAGCTGCCGGAGCTCGTCGCCTTCGGGGCGCGGTTTCGCGGCGATCCCACCGACGCGATTTCAGACACCCCCGATCTGTGGCGGCTCATGAACAGCCTGAAGACCCCGCCAAGGGACCCGGGCGAAATCGAGCCGCCGGAATCGGCGTGGCTTGAAAATCTTCAGATTCGCCGGCTGACCCGCGGCGGCGCGACGCTGGCATGCAAGGGCGGCGTCAACGCCGGGAGCCACAGCCACATCGACTGCGGCGGCTTCATCTACTTTGCGGAGGGCGAGGTCCAGATCGCGGACGCCGGCAACATGACCTATACCCGCAAGACCTTCTCCGGGCAGCGCGACCGCCTGTGGAACATCCGGTCGAAGTATCACAGCGTGCCGGTGATCGGCCCCTGGGAGCAGGCCTCGGGCGAGTCGTACCGGGCGCGGGACGTCGCCTGTCGATCGGACGGCCTTGAGCTTGACATCGCGGGGGCCTATCCAGAGGCGGCAGGCGTTCGCGCCCTGAAGCGCCGCTTCGCGCTCGGGCAGGACGGTGCTCTCGCGCTGCGGGATCAGATACGGCTGAATGCGCCGATGCCGGTCACGGAAACCCTGATGCTGCGCCATGAGCCCCGGGTCGCCGCGGGCCTTGTGCGCTCCGGCGCGGTCGACATCTCCTTTGACCCGGCTGCGGCCGTCGAGATCGAGGAGATCCCCGTGACCGACCCCCGCATGGCAAGCAGCTTCCCCGGCAGCCTGTGGCGCGCGGCGCTGACCTGGCCGGCGGGCGCTGAACACGACATCGAAATCACGATCGGGAGGCATCCCCATGAATAGATTCGCAGACAATCCCCTGAAGACCCGCGGGGACATGGTCCGGCTGGCCGTCGACCTGATCGCGCCGCTGACCGCCTGCCTCTCTCCGGGGAAGGCGCGGCTGCACCTGGGCGACACCGGCGCGGTGTACGACGAGGCCATCGCCGGCATGGAGGGCTTTTCCCGGGTGCTGTGGGCGCTGGTGCCGATGCTGGCGGGCAAGTGCCCCGAGGCCGAGCCCCTGTGGGCGCTGTGGCGTGAGGGCCTCATCCACGGCGTGGACCCGGAGCATCCGGAGTACTGGGGCGACATCGGCAGCTTCGACCAGCGAATGGTGGAGATGGCCGTGATGGGCATGGCGCTTTGCATGATCCCGGACCGCTTCTACTTCGAGCTGCCGGAAGCGGCCCGGCGCAACCTGTACCGATGGCTCGATCAGATCAACCGCTTCGACATGCCCCAGAACAACTGGCTGTTCTTCCGGGTGCTGGTGAACTGCGGCTTTCTGAGCGTGGGCCTGCCCGCGGACGCCGCGCGCCTTGCGGACGACCTGGACAATTTGGAAAGCCACTACTGCGGCGACGGCTGGTACTACGACAAGCCCGCCCAGCGGGACTACTACACGCTGTGGGCCTTCCACTACTACGGCCTGGTGTACGCCCGGTTCATGTCGGAGCGCGACGGCGCGCGCTGCGCCCGGTTCATCGACCGCGCCGGGCAGATCGCGCCGCGCTTCGCCGCCTGGTTCGACGGCGCGGGCCGGGCGCTGCCCTACGGCCGAAGCCTGACCTACCGCTTCGCCCAGGGGGCCTTCTGGAGCGCCTGCGCGCTGGGCGGCGTGACGGCGGACGGCCTGGGCTGGGGCGAGATCAGACACCTGCTGCTGAACAACCTGCGCTGGTGGATGCGGCAGAACATTTTCGACCGGGACGGCGTGCTGACCATCGGCTACGGCTATCCGAACCTGGTGTTCGCCGAGGGCTACAACGCGCCGGGCTCGCCCTACTGGGCCATGAAGGTGTTCGCCGTGCTGGCCCTGGGCGAAAATCACCCGTTCTGGAAGGCGGAGGAGGCGGAATACAGGCCGCCGCGGGTGCTGCTGGACGAGCAGGCCCGGCTGCTTCTGACCCGCGACGCCGGGAACCGCTCGGTGATCGCCTACACCGCGGGCAACCACGCCTACGAGCACGCCCACGAGGACGAGAAGTACGAAAAGTTCGCCTATTCCACCCGCTTCGGCTTCTCCGCAGCCAAGGAGGCCGGCACGCTGAGAAAGGGCGCCTTCGACAGCATGCTGGCGCTGAAGGGTGAGCGCGGCCTGTGGCACGCCCGAAGCGGCTTTGAGGACTTCCAACTGTCGGAAAATGAAGTCCGCTTTCGCTGGGCGCCGATGGACGGCGTTCAGATCGAGACCCGGCTGATCCCCTGGGAGAACTGGCACGTGCGCTGCCACGCGGTGCGCACGACCCGGCCCCTAAAGGCGGCGGAGGGCGGCTTCGCCGTCTGCCGGGACTATGCCGGGGATCGCCCCTGCGACCGCGTTCAGAGCGAACGCATCGCCTGTGACAGCATGGCCGCCGTCCGCTGCGCGCGGGGCTCCTGCGCCGTGTTCGCCGTGGCCGGGTACGCGCGCGGCGAAGTGGTGGAGGCCGAGCCCAACACCAGTTTGATGTACCCCCGGACGCTGATCCCCACGCTGCGGGCCGAGCTCACGCCCGGAGAAACGCGGCTGGTCTGCGCCGTCTGCGCGACGGAGGACGGCAGCCTGCCCGAGACCATCCCCACGGAGGTGATGAAAATTGCGGAACAATGCCTGTGACGCCCTGCGCCGCGCGGCGGAAAAGTACCGCGCCACGGCCCCGCTGGCGGCGGAGAGGGGCATGCTGCCCTACCGGGGCGGCAGCGCCTGGACGCCCTCGCCCTTTGACGGCGACAGCTGGTGGACGGGCGGCTTCTGGCCCGGCCTGATGTGGCAGCTGTGGGCCGCCTCGAAGGACGACTGGTTCCGGGACGAGGCCCTGCGCGCCGAGGCGCTGCTGACGGAGCAGTTCCGGCGCTTTGAAAAACTGAACCACGACGTGGGCTTTATGTACCTGCTCTCCTGCGGCGCCCACTGGAAGCTGCTGGGCGACGAGCAGGCCCGGGTGGACGCGCTGCACGCGGCGAACCTGCTGCTGGGCCGCTTCAACCCGAAGGGCTTCATCCGCGCCTGGAACGAGCCGGAGCGCGTGGGCTACGCCATCATCGACTGCATGATGAACCTGTCGCTGCTGTTCTGGGCCACCGACCTGACGGGCGACCCCCGCTTCGCCCACGCGGCGCGCGTCCACGCCGACACCACGCTGAAGCACTTTCTGCGCCCGGACGGCTCGGTCAGCCACATCGTGGAGTTCGACCCGTACACCGGCGCGCCGGTGCGCGAGCACGCGGGCCAGGGCTACGCGCTGGGCACCGCCTGGTCCCGCGGCCAGGCCTGGGGCGTGTACGGCTTCGCGCTGGCCCATGAGAACACCGGCGACGCCCGCTACCTCGAGGCGGCGGAGCGGATCGCGGCCTTCTTCATCGCCCACATCCGCCCGGACGGCCTGACGGACTGCGACTTTCTGCAGCCCGCCGTACCCGAGCGCATCGACAACATCGCCGGGGCCTGCGCCGCCAGCGGGCTGATCGAGCTGCACCAAATCACCGGCAAGGGCGAATACCGCGCCGGCGCCGAGGCGCTGCTGGACGGCCTGATCGACCGGTCGTGCGACTGGTCCAATAAGACCTGCGGGCTTCTGACGAAGTGCACCGCCAGCTACCACGACGACGCGGCGGGCGTGCACACCAACATCGTCTACGGCGACTACTTCTTCATCGAGGCGCTTACAAAGCTCTGCGGCAGCGACCCGATGCTCTGGCGGAGGTGAGGCAAATGATTGAGATCACCGCGAAGGACGCTTCGGGCATCGTACTGGCCCGCGCCGGGCACGCCTCGGAGGCCATGCTGTGCTTCGACCGCGCCTACGCACCGGGGGATCGGATCGAGATCGACGCCGGCACGCACCGGCACCTGTGGGTCCAGACGGACGCGTCCGTGCTGCCCGGCGAAATTTACCTGCCCAATGGCCGCATGACCTGGACGGTGCCCGCAGGCGAGCACCGGCTGGCCTACCGCCCCTGGGCCTTTGAGGAAAACCGCCACATCGTGACCGCCCGCGCGATGTCAGATGAGGAGATCGCGACCCGCCGCGACCTGGCCCGCAACCCCGCCGACCTGCGGGGCGACACCGACTTCTACCCCCACTGCACCGCCAACGTGGAGACCCGGAACGAGAGCTGCTTCGCCGCCCGCAATGTGATCGACGGCCTGCGGTTCAACACCTTCCACGGCGAGTGGCCCTTCCAGAGCTGGGGCATCGGCGCCCGCGAGGACGCCTGGTGCCTGCTGGACCTGGGCCGGGAGGCGAACGTCGACGCCATGGCCCTGACCCTCCGCGCCGACTTCCCCCACGACGCCTGGTGGGTGCGTGGCCAGGTGGCGCTGAGCGACGGCGGCACCGTGGACTTCAACCTGCAAAAGACCGGCGACCGCCAATACATCCATCTGGGCCCGCACCGCGTCCGCTGGCTGCGCCTCCAAAACCTGATCAAGAGCGACGATCCCTCCGCCTTCCCCGCCCTGATCGCGTGGGAGGTGTTTGGGGCGGATGGAGAATGAGTCACGGGGACAGGTTCCTTGACTCATTTCTCATAGAAAAAATGAGTCAAGGAACCTGTCCCTGTGACTCAAAACTCTGTAGGGGCGGCCATTGGCCGCCCGCTCGAGTACGAAACGCATCGTACTTCCCGGCGGGCGGCGCATCGCCGCCCCTACAACTTGTACATGTATGTATATACGTTTTGAGACAGTCCCGTCGTTCTTCTCACACCTCATCCGCCCTGTACGCCGCGTACCCCTCGTACCCATAGCTGGCATCAATGGAATGCATGTACAGTTCCCGATCCTCCACCCGGTCGGTCAGGGCGTTTTTCAGCAGCTGCTTCAATTCCGTGTCCCGCACGGGGCTGCGCTCCATGGCCAGCAGATAGTCCTCGCGGGGGATCTTCTGCCAGTCCACCACCCGGCCCAGCGCAGCCTTCAGCATGGCGTCCAGCCATATTCTCGCGCTGCGGCCGTTGCCCTCCAGGAAGGGATGGGCGATGTTCATCTCCACGTACTTGGCTACAATCTGATCAAAGGTATCCTGGGGCATGGCGCTGATCTTCTCCAGCGCCTCGTCCAGGTACAGCGCCGAGGCGAAGCGGAAGCCGCCTTTGGACGTGTTCAGCTTGCGCGTCTGGCCCGCAAAGGGATAGATTTCCTCAAACAGATGCCTGTGGATGGCCTGCAGCCCCGCGTAGGTGCCCACCTCAATGCCGTCCAGGAGGCCCTCATACAGCAGCCTCGCCTTGCGCTTGCTGATCCTCTCCTCCGCCAGCATCAGTTCAATGCCGTCCAGGCCCAGCCTGTTCTCAAGTGCCATGGCCTTCTCCATTGTCATGCAACGATTCTATCTGCATCAGGAACTTCGGCAGAACATCGTATAGGATCACACAGATCAGCGACCAGTTGGTGTTTTCGTAATCATGGACCAGTCGATGGCGCAAACCTGCGATCTTCGACCACGGAATCTCCCCATGCCTGGCCTTGAATTCATCGCTGATCTGATAGGCGTGCTCACCAACGTTGTACAACGGCGTGGTTATCGTCCAGCGCAGAGGTTCACTGACAAGGATGTCTTCACGGGTTATCCCGTTCTCAGAAAGATAATCCATCAGCTTTTGCGTCGTCACGCGCATCTTTTCGACGCGTTGAATGTCGCTGTATCTCATGCGGCGATGCGCACTCCTTCCCGAAGGATCGTCCGATAGAAATCACTGTCCTGGTCGATCTCGCAGAGCTCATAGACGTCAACCGCTTTCTGCGTCATGCGGTGAAGGTCGTCCGCGAGGCTGAATACGTTCGTCGGCTCAAAGGCCGCGCCGCCGATGACCACCACGTCGATGTCCGACACCGCGTCCGCTTCATTTCTCGCATAAGAACCGAACAGTATCGCGGCCTGGGCATGATACTTGATGAGCAGTGACTTGATGATGCGCATCAATTCTTCTGCGGTCAGTACATGTTCCGTCAAATGTATCACCCTCCAGATGAGTCATGGGGACGGTTCTTCTGACTCATTTTTCACTGACACAGTGAGTCAGGGAACCTGTCCCCGCGACTCATTTTGCTACGCGCAGTCCTCGAACATCTCCCGGGCCTGTTCCCTGGTGATCAGTACGTCGCGGGGCTTGGAGCCGTCGGCCTCGGAGACGATGCCGCGGCGGGACATCTCGTCGATGATGCGGCCCGCGCGGGCGTAGCCGATGCGCATCTTGCGCTGGAGCATCGATATGGACACCTGGCCCAGGTCGATGGCGATGTCCACCGCCTCGGCCAGCTTCGGGTCGTACTCCGACTCGACCTCCTCCTTCTCGGCGTCGCTGCGGGTGGCGTTCTCCATGTGCTCGATCATGTCCGGGTCGTAGGAGGCCTCGCCGGACTGCTTGATATACTCCACGATGGCGTGGACTTCGTCGTCGGACACCCACGCGCCCTGCACGCGCATGCTCTTCATGCCGTTGGGCACGAACAGCATGTCGCCGTTGCCCAGCAGCTTCTCCGCGCCGCCGTGGTCGATCATCGTGCGGCTGTCCACCTGGGAGGCCACCGAGAAGGCGATTCGGGTGGGGATGTTGGCCTTGATGATGCCGGTGATCACGTTCACCGACGGCCGCTGCGTGGCGATGACCAGGTGCATGCCGCAGGCGCGGGCCAGCTGGGCCAGGCGGCAGATGCTGTCCTCCACCTCGCCGGGGGAGACCATCATCAGGTCGGCCAGCTCGTCGATGATGATGACCATCTGGGGCATCAGCTTCTCGCCATCCTTCAGCGACTTGTTGTAGCCCTTGATGTCCCGCACGCCGCGCTCGGCGAACAGCTTGTAGCGCTTGGTCATCTCGGCCACGGCCCAATCCAGCGCGCTTGCGGCCTTCTTCGGGTCGGTGACCACCGGGCACACCAGGTGCGGTATGTTGTTGTAGACGGACAGCTCCACCACCTTCGGGTCGATCAGGATCAGCTTGACCTCCTCGGGGGAGGAGCGGAACAGGATCGAGGTGATGATGGCGTTGATGCACACCGATTTGCCCGAGCCCGTCTGGCCGGCGATCAGCACGTGGGGCATCTTGGCGATGTCCGCCACGATGTAGCGGCCGGAGTTGTCCTTGCCCAGGCCCACCGCGATGCGGCTGGGATGCTTGCTGGCATCCGGGGACTCCAGCACGTCGCGCAGGCGCACCATCTCGACCTTGTCGTTGGGGATCTCCACGCCCACGGCCGCCTTGCCGGGGATGGGGGCCTCGATGCGCACCGACATGGCCGCCAGGTTCAGCGCGATGTCGTCGGAGAGGCTCGTGATGCGGCTGACCTTCACGCCCGGGGCGGGCTGCAGCTCGAAGCGGGTGACCGCGGGGCCGTGGGCGATGCCCGTCAGCTTCGCGGAGATGCCGAAGCTCTTCAGCGTCTCCTCCAGCAGCTGGGCCTTCTGCATGTCGCGGTTGTTGTGGACGGAGGTGTCCTCCACCTCGCCCTGGGACAGCAGGTCCAGCGGCGGGTAGTTGTAGGGCGGCGTGTCGTCCGCCGGTTCTGCTTCCTTCACCCGCTTGATCTTCGGGAAGGCCGGCTTCTCGGCGATGCCCGCCTCCACCTTCTCCCCGCGCTTCGGCTTTGCCTGGGGCATGTCGAAGGGCGGCTCATCGTCGTCCGGGACCTCGTAGGCCTCGGGCTCGATCTTCAGATCGTCGATGGACACGTTGCTCTTCTTGTCGGCCTTCACCACCGGCACGGCGCCGGGGATGTCCTCCGGCGAGGCGTCGGGAATGTCCACGATGCCCTCGCTGACCGTCTTCAGCGAGGCGGGCCGGTCGATTTCAAAGCCCTTTTTGCGGGCCTTCTCCGGCTTTTTGTCGGCCTCCGCCTTCAGCGCGGCGGGGCGGTCCGGCTCAAAGCCCTTGCGGCGGGCCTTGCCGTTCTTTTCCAGCTTGTCCAGCGCGGCGCTCTCGGCCTCCAGGCGGTCGAAGTCGTCGAAGCCGTCGAACAGCGCGTCCTTGCCGGCGGCCGGTTCGACCTCCTCGTTGTACAGCTTCTTGCGGCGGCGCGGCGGGTTCGACGCCGGAGCGGCCGCCGCCGGGGCGGGCCGCCGACTGTTCCGCGGCTGGGCCGGGCGCGCGGCAATATCGTCTGAAGCGCTCGCGGCTTTCCTGCCGCGGCCCGCGGCCGCGGGCTGCGCCGCCGAACGGGGCGCGCTTCGGCGCGGCATATCCGAAGCCATGGACGCGCCGCCCGTCAGCGCTTCGCTGAAGGGATCGCGGTTCACGCGGCTCCGGGAGGTCCTGCGGGGGCGCTCCTCCTGCATTTTATCGAACGCACGTTCGTTTTGACGGGTCTCAACGCGCGCCTCGCCCCGCTTGCGGAGCCAGCGCACCAGGCGGCCCACCCGCCCGGTGGCGGTGAGCAGCAGCACGGCCAGCAGCAGCACGGCCAGGAAGCCGCCCGTCACGCCGAAGTTGCAGTACAGGGGCCAGCACAGCAGCGCGCCGATCGCGCCGCCGCCCTTGCCGTAGCCGTAGGATTTTGAAACGAAGTTGGCAAAGCCCTGTATGGTCATCTTTTCCAGGCGAATGCGCTCGGCAAAGAACATGTGCACCGCCGTGAACAGGCACACGAACAGCAGCGCGTCGCAGGCGGCGACCAGGGCGTTGACGCGATGGCCGCGGGCGGAGCGCAGGCAGAGCACGCCCGCCCAGATCAGCATGGCGGGCAGCGCCACGGCCAGGCTGCCGCCCAGGCCGCAGAGCACATTTTGAATGGCGCCCATGCTGGTGCCCGGCTGGGGGGACGCGATGCAGATGTAAACGAGCAGCAGCGCCACGCCAAAGAGCGCCACTGCCGACAGTATTTTCATGGAACCGTTGGAGCCGCTGTCGTGCTCTTCAAATTGACGGGGGTTCATGGTCCTCGCGGTCATCGGCACAACACCTCCATCCTCATTTTTTGTTTCAACAGACGAAAACGCCCGTCTGACCCGTGTTTTACCGTGTCAGACAGGGTTTCGTCGCATTTTCGACCCGTTTGATCAACCGCCGATCAGGCTCGTGACCAGGTTGCCGACGTTCAAAAAGTCCACCTGGCTGACGAAGCTGTACAGCGCGGAGCCCGTTCGCAGGTTGTCCGCGAACTCCGGGGACACGATCTGCACCAGCGCCGGCAGCAGGCACAGCACCAGCACCACCATCACCAGGCCCCTGGCCAGCCCGAACAGGCCGCCCAGCAGCCAGTCGAAGCCGCGCACCAGCGGGAAGGAGATCACGTGGTCCAGCAGGTTGACCACCAGGCACACCAGCACGTACAGCGCGATGAAGCACAGCAGGAACGCGCCCACGTTGAACACGGCCTGCCAGATGGTCTGATCCAGGTAGTCCGCCAGCGTGTTGATGCCCAGGCGCTGGAACATCTGCGCCCGCACGTTGGCCTCGAAGGCCTTGGACACCACCGACACCTTGCCCGCCACCGACGATACGGCGTTCTGTATGGCCGATTCGCCGCCGGCGATCACCTCGGAGACGGTGCTGACGGCCTGGGCATGGGTCTCAAAGAAGCTCTCCGGCTCCAGGTACTGGTTCAGCACGGCCATCAGCGTCTGGTTGGACAGCGCCAGCTGGGCCACCCGCGGGTAGAGCTGCTGCGCCCCGAACCACGCCCCCACGAACCCGACGGTTCCCAGAAGCGACGTGATAAACCCGCGGTACATGCCCGAAATCAGGTAGAACGCGAGGATCACGATGATCGTGATGTCCAACAGATTCAGGTTCATTGTCTCATCCTCCTTTGAAGGAAGTTTGCGCATGCCATAGCCTGTCCATTTTTTGGCTGTTCATGCGCGCGCCTTACGACAGATTCAGCACGTAGATGATGTTGCCGTTGCCAAGTATCGCCATGTTGTTGGCGGTCACGCCGTACACCTTGTCAAACAGCATCGGCAGCGCGTAGGCGTTCACGGTCTGGCTGCCCTGGGTGGCGATGGACACGTAGCCCTCGGTGGAGAAGCCGTACACCCGGTCGTTCCGGGCGATCAGCGACTGGCAGCCGTAGGGCATGCGCACCTGCTGGTCCAGGTTGGCGCGGATCATGCGCACATCCTGCATGCCCTTCGCGGAATCGTACTGCGAATTGGGCACGAAGGCCATCAGCGGGTCGTCCAGCACGCTGCCGTCCAGCGCGGCCATGTACCAGCCGTACACCTTTGTCCGGCGGCTCCTGTCCTCCTTGCCGGTGTAGTCGTACACCTTCAAAAAGGTGTCGCCCGCGCAGCAGAAGTAGGAGGACTGGAACACCACGCCGTACATCAGCTGCTCGTTGTCGTGGATGGAGCCCACCATTTCCTTTCCGGGGCGGTAGGTGTTCACCGTACAGCTGGGCACGGTGCCGCTGGTGTCCAGGCTCATCATCCACAGCAGGGATCCGTTTGAGAAAAAACCGTATTCGATCACGGTCTGGTTGGTCAGCGTGATGCTGTTCACCCGCCGGCCTCCGGGCTCCATCAGAACAATCGTGCTGTTGTATTCCGGCCCCAGCAGTACGGCGGTGTACTTGCTGCCGATGCGGGCGGAAAGCACATCCGTCTCCATCGCGCCGCTGAAGGTGGGCGTGCCGGTCTGCGCGTCGATCAGCGTCAGCGATTCGCCGGTCCAGGCGGCCACGCCGTTGGCGTTGGCGTCGAAATCCGCGTTCCTGCCGATCAGGTAGGACCACTTCACGCGGCCCTCCGTCGTCACCGAGCCGATGTAGCTGCCGTCGTAGTACACAAAGCCGTCGTCCACCACCTCAAGCCCCAGGTTCGAGGCCAGCTGTACGGCCTTATAGTCGTAGGAACTGCGGTGGGTGGCGCTTCCGATGAGGCGCCCGGCCGCCAGCGCGATGACGCTGACGAACACGACGATCAACAGAGCGATTGCCCATGGAAGCCGATCCTGTCGGTTACTTTCCATGGAATCCTCCCGATTTTTTGTTATCCGTGGCAGGGGACAGGCCCCGCCACAGCGGGCCTTTCGCCGCGTTTTCGCCCCTGCGGGCCTGAAAAACGCCAATATCCCTTGTATGCCATACCAATTCTTATTATAATGGAGTACGTCCCCCGTTGCAATGTCGCTGTTGTAACAAAACCGGGCAAAAGAAATACATTTCAGAGGGAATCTTCAATCCATCAACACAATGCGGTCCGTTTTGTCGCAACATCGACCAATTTGAAAGGAAAAGCATGGCAACCAGGCTGAAAAAGAACAAAAAACCCGGAAAGGGCGGCAAAATCGCGCTGAAGGTGTTCATCGCGGCGCTGCTGATGGCGCTTTTGACGGTCGTCGCCGGCATGATCAACGCCTCTGTGGTGCGCATCCGCCGGGCAGAGGTATTTCTCACCGACCTGCCCCCCGCCTTCGACGGCATCACCGCGCTGTACGCGTCGGACATCGACCTGTTCGGCCTGAACACACCCCAGAGGGCCGGCGAGCTGTTCAACCGACTGCAGTCGCTGAAGCCGGACCTGCTGCTGCTGGGCGGCGACTACACCTCCGCCTCGCTGCTTCAGATACTGAACCGGCCGGGCGAAAGAGGCGACAGCGCCGACAGCCGGAAGGCGCGGACGGATTTCTTCCATTATATAGCGTCGTTTGAAGCGCCCCTGGGCAAGTTCGCCATCGCCGCGCCCGAGGATCAGGACCGCGAGGACCTGGCGAGCGCGCTGCGGGACGCCGGCGTCGATCCGCTGTTCAACCGGCGGGCGGAGCTTCGCCGCGGAGGCGACATGATATATCTGGCCGGCATCTGCGAGGAGAGCGCCAACCTCAATTCCGCCGGGCGCCTGTTCGGCAGGGGTGACTGCGTGCTGGCCGTGGCATACAGCCCCGTCGTGCTGCCGGTGCTGCTGACCGGCGAAGCGGGCGACGGCGGCGCCTGGGTCGACCTCGTGCTCTGCGGCCACACCCACGGCGGGCAGATTCGCCTGTTCGGCCGGAGCGTGCTCTCCCTCGCCCGGGAGGAGCTGCGCCGCCTGTCCGGGTGGAAATATGAAAACGGACTGCCGGTGCTCGTGACCCAGGGCGTAGGCTGCGAGGGCGTGAACCTGCGCCTGGGCTCCGCGCCGGAAATCTGGCTGATCACGCTGCGCCGGACACAGCCATAATGTTTCACGTGAAACATCGCGCATGCCGTCGCATTTGCCGCGAACCGGGACGAACCGCCCCGCATCTTCCCGGAAAATAATGTTTCACGTGAAACAATCCCGACGGATGATAACATTGCCGGTGTATAATGGACCGGATGATAAACCAGACCCGGAGGAACGCGCCATGACCCCGTATATCTGCTCCGACTGCCCCAGGCAGTGCGCCGCGCCGCGCGGAGAGACCGGCGCGGGCTTTTGCCGCATGGGCGCCGACCCGGTGATCGCCCGGGCCGCGCCCCACTACGACGAGGAGCCCGTGATCAGCGGCACCAGGGGCTCCGGCGCGGTGTTCTTCTCGGGCTGCGCCCTGCGCTGCCGGTACTGCCAGAACTATCCGATCTCCCATCAGGGCTTCGGCCGGAGGATCAGCGTCGGGCGGCTGCGGGAAATCTACTTCGAGCTGATAGACCAGGGCGTGCACAACATCAACCTGGTCAACCCCACCCACTTTGTAGCGGCCATTGAAGAATCGCTCGATCCGGGGCTGCCGGTGCCTTTGGTGTGGAACACCGGCGGCTACGAGCGGGTGGAGACCCTGCGTCGCCTGGAGGGGCGGGTGCAGGTGTACCTGCCGGACCTGAAGTACATCGAGGCGTATTCCGGCCGCCGGTACTCCGCCGCCGCGGACTACTTCGACTTCGCCGGGCCCGCGCTGAAGGAGATGCTCCGCCAGACCGGCCCCGTGGAACTGGACGGCGACGGCCTCATACGGCGCGGCACCATTGTCCGCCACCTGATACTGCCCGGGCGCGCGCATGAATCGATGGCCATACTGGACTGGATCGCCGAAAACCTGCCCGGCGCGTGGGTCAGCCTGATGGCCCAGTACCTGCCCTTCGGCAAAGTGGAGGGGCTGGACGAGCTGGACCGCCGCCTGACGCCCGGGGAGTACGACGCCGTGGTGGACCACCTGATGGACCTGGGCCTGGAGGACGGCTTCGTGCAGGAGCTCTCGTCGTCGGACGAGAAATACATCCCCGCCTTCGACCTCACCGGCGTGGAAGAGCCCCAATAGAGCGTTTTTTCAGCTTAACAAAGGAAAAGAGAGGAAAAGAACAGATGGAACTTCGCTTCTCGCCGCTTTTCAGCGGGTCGAGCGGAAACGCGACCTACGTGGGCTGCGACGACGCCCACATACTGGTGGACGCCGGCTTGTCCGGCGCGCGGGTCTCCGGCGAGCTGATGCAGGTCGGCGTGGACCCCCGCTGCCTGAACGCGATACTGGTGACCCACGAGCACGCGGACCACATCAAGGGCATCGGCATACTCTCCCGGAAGTACGACCTGCCCGTGTTTGCCACCGAGGGCACCTGGGAGGGCATGTACGACAAGATCGGCGCAGTCGCCGATAAAAACCGGGTGATATTCGACCCGGAGCAGGACTTTTTCATCGGTTCGATCAACGTGACGCCCTTTTCGACGCCCCACGACGCCAACCAGCCGGTGGGCTTCGCCTTCGAGGTGGACGGCGCGCGGTTGGCCGTGGCCACGGACCTGGGCTGCATCCGGGAGGGCTGGCTCAGCGCCGTCGCCGGCGCGGACGCGGTGATACTGGAGTCCAACTACGATCAGGACATGCTCCGGGCCGGCCCCTATCCCTATGAGCTGAAAAAGCGCATCATGTCCCGGCGCGGACACCTGTCCAACGACGACGCGGGCATGGTGGCCGTGGAACTGGCCCGCCGGGGCACCCGGCAGATCGTGCTGGGCCATCTGAGCAAGGAGAACAACTTTCCGGAACTGGCCATGCGCTCCTGCGAGCTCACACTGAAGATGAACGGCATAGAGCCCCACGAGGACGTGATGCTCTACGTGGCCCGCCGCGACGGCAACACCGGCATGTTCAGCATCCGCGCCGAGATGGTATAAATATTTAAACAATTGAATATATATTCAACGGTAATATTCAAAAGGAGTCACTTCATGAAACGATCCTTACATCTTTCCCGACTGCCCGACCTGTTCGTTCCCGCCTCACTGCTCGGCGCTTCGGCGCTGGGCCAGCCGGAATGCGCGGCGCTTTTTTTCGCCTGCTTCACGGCCCTCTCGCTGCTGTCGCTGTTCACCGGCCAGGCCCTGCGCACAGCCTTTGCCGCCCAGCCCGGTCTGCGCGGCGTGCGCGGCAGCGTGAAGTTCACCCTGCTGCTTCAATTCGTAGCGCTCCCCGCGGCGCTTGGGATCGCCCGCCTCACGCCCTTGAACGATGTCGCGGCGCTTTGGGCCTACCTGTGCGCCGGCTGCCTGTACAATATCGAACATACGTTCTATGAATATCTGGACGCCCTGGGGGACAGGCACGGCGCGGCGCTGTGCGAGGGCATCTCGGCGCTCCTGCTGATGACGGGCCTCTGCCTGACCGGCGGCCCCGGCAGCGAATCTCAGCCGCTGTGGCTCATCGGCTTTTCCGCGCTGTCGGCGCTGATCGCGGCGGCGGCGGGCCTGGTCTCCGGCGCGTTCTCCAAGGGAAAGATGAACGCCAGAGTGCTATTGGCCTCTCCGATCGCGGCGCTGCGGACGCTGCTGTACCCCGCGGCGTTCGCTTTGACGGCCCTCCTGCCCCTCGGATGCGGCGCGTCCGTCGCCTTCTTCAGCGGGCTGACGCTCTGCGCCTTCTGCGCCGCGCCCTTCCGGCGCTCACCGTCGGAATCCGCGCCGATGAACCGCGGCCTTGCCCTGATCTGCGCCACCTGCGCGCTTCTCTCGGCACTCTTCCACCTGACGGGCCTGCTGAAGCCCGTTCAAAATGCGAATATTTATGCAGGCTTCAACCCGACCTATATTTGCCTCGCCGTGGCGCTGGCCGCGCTGTGCGCCTTCGCCTTATACGGCAATATCCGCAGGAAAGAGCGCTGAACGGTTGGAGACCCCTCTCCGCCCTTCGGGCACCTCTCCCCCCTCGGGGGGCGAGGCAAGGGGGATAGCGCGGAGTTCGAGGCTTGCGCACACGCGCGGCAGCTTGGCTCGCCCCGGTGACGGGGAGAGCTGGCGCGTAGCGCCTGAGAGGGGTATCCGCCCCGCGAACGGGGAGAGCTGGCGCGCA
Source organism: Clostridia bacterium (assembly GCA_017540445.1). Taxonomy (GTDB): domain Bacteria; phylum Bacillota; class Clostridia; order Christensenellales; family Aristaeellaceae; genus UBA2862. The sequence continues at coordinate 16,993 of JAFYBB010000189.1, forward strand.
GCGCCTGAGAGGGGCCTTTGGTATGGCGTCCGCGGCAGGCAAAGAGACCCCTCTCCGCCCTTCGGGCACCTCTCCCCCCTCGGGGGGCGAGGCAAGGGGGATAGCGCGGAGTTCGAAGCTTGCGCACACGCGCGGCAGCTTGGCTCGCCCCGGTGACGGGCAGCGAACGCCCGGAAAACAGCACAGTGTGCTGTTTTCAGTGAGCTGGGGCCGAGGCAGGCCCGTGGAATGAGCTGGCGCGTAGCGCCTGAGAGGGGTATCCGCCCCGCGAACGGGGAGAGCTGGCGCGCAGCGCCTGAGAGGGGAATCCCACAGGAAAACGCAAAGCGCCTGTCTATTTTCCGACGCAGAAATCCCGGAACACCCTATCGATCACTTCTTCCGTGGCGTTCTCACCGGTGATCTCCGACAGGTCCGACAGCGCGGCGCGGATGTCGATGGCCGCGGTGTCCAGCGGCAGGCCGCCTTCGACGGCCTCCACCGCCTGCTTCAGGTGGTCCGCCGCCCGGTGGGCCAGCTCGATGTGCCTGAGGGCCGTCATCTGACCGATGCTCTCCTGCTGGGCGGACACCCGCCGCGTGAGCTCCGCCACCAGCTCGGGGATGCCCCGGCCCGTCAGCGCGGAGATCTCCAGCACCGTAACCGGCGTCAGCGCACCGATCATCTCCCGGGTGACGGCCTGGCCGGCGTCCCGCTTGTTCAGGCACACGACGGTCCTGTCGTCGGCCCCCTTCAAAAGCGCTTCGTCCGAAGCGTCCAGCGGCTCCGCGGCGTCGATCACGATCAGCACCACGTCCGCGCCCTCCGCCGCCCGCTGGGCCCGGTCCACGCCGATGCGCTCGATGGGGTCCTCGGTGTCGCGCCGCCCCGCCGTATCCGAAAGCTCCGCCACCACGCCGCACAGGCTGATCCGCTCGGTCAGCACGTCCCGGGTGGTGCCGGGGATGTCGGTGACGATGGCCCGCTCCTGGTTCAACAGCACGTTCATCAGCGACGACTTTCCCACGTTGGGCCGGCCCGCCAGCACGATGGAGGCGCCCTCCCGCAGCAGCCGCGCGCCCCGGGCGTCGCTCTTCTCTTCGATCTTTTTGATCACGCGCCGCAGCCCCTCGGTCACGTCCTGGGCGGCCACCTCCTCCTCGACCTCCTCGGGAAAGTCGGTGGAGGCCTCCAGCAGCGCCAGCAGGCCCTTCAATTCCTCCGAGACCTCCCGCACAAAGCCCGACACGCCGCCCTCCAGCTGCCGCAC
>JAFYBB010000190.1 GCA_017540445.1 Clostridia bacterium
AAGGAAGGCCTGGAGTGCGACGCCGTCGTCCACCTCAGAGACGGGTCCTACGGGCTGATCGAAATCAAGCTCGGCGGCGACAGGCTGATCGAGGACGGCGTCGCGACGCTCAAGTCGGTGTGCTCAAAGCTCGATACCGGGAAGATGAAAAGCCCGTCCTTCCTGATGGTGCTCACCGCGACCTCGCCCTACGCCTACAGGCGGGAGGACGGCGTGCTCGTCGTGCCGATCGGATGCCTGAAGCCGTAGCGCCTCACATCACCGGCGCGAACACCTTCAAAAGCCACCCGGCCACGCGGGTGGTCAGCTTTTCCTTCTTCAGGTCCGCAAGGCTGATCTCCTGGCAGCGCTCGGCGGTGGTCTGGAAATCCCGCTCGATGTCCGCGACGGCGGGCACGTCGCGCAGGTAGGCGGCGCACTCGAAGTGCAGATACAGGCTGCGGTAGTCCAGATTCACGGTGCCGACCACGGCCTTGCAGTCGTCGGAGACGAACACCTTGGCGTGCACGAAGCCGGGGGTGTATTCCAGTATACGCACGCCCGCCTGGATAAGCTCCTTGTAGTGGGTCTTGGCCAGGGCGAAGGCGTACTTCTTGTCGGGGATGTGGGGCAGCAGCACGCAGACCTCCACGCCCCGCTTGGCGGCGAAGGTCAGCGCCGTCACCATCTCGCTGTCCAGGATCAGGTAGGGTGTCATGATGTGCACGTAGCGCTGGGCCCGGTTCAGTATGTCCATGTAGATCAGCTCGCTGACGCGCTCGTTGTCCAGCGGGCTGTCGCCGTAGGGCATCACCCAGCCCGGCGCGCCGGCGGGCCCCCGGGCGGGCACGTCCAGGTAGCGCCGGTAGTCGTCGCCGGTCTCGTTCACGTTCCACATCTGCAAGAACATCAGCGTGAAGGAGCGCACCGCCTCGCCCTCCAGCCGTATGGACACGTCCTTCCAGTGGCCGAAGAGCGTGATTTTGTTCACGTACTCGTCGGCCAGGTTCACGCCGCCGGTGTAGGCGACCTTGCCGTCGACCACCAGGATCTTGCGGTGGTCCCGGTTGTTGTAGTGGGTGGAGAGCATCGGGCGGATGGGCGAGAACATCTTGCACGGTATGCCCAGCTCCCGCAGCATCTCGGGGTAGCGGTAGGGCAGCCGAAACATCGCGCAGGTGCCGTCGTACATCACGCGCACCTCCACGCCCGAGCGGACCTTCTCCTCCAGCACCTTCAGCACCCGGCCCCACATGTAGCCCTCGTCGATGATGAAGAACTCCAGGAAGATGAAGTCCTTCGCGGCGCGCAGGTCCTCCAGCATGCGCTCCAGCGAAGCCTCGCCGCTGGGCAGGTACTGAACCGCCGTGTCGCCGTAGACCGGGAAGCGGCCGTTGTCCCAGGCGTAGCGGGACAGGCCCTCCAGCTCCGGCGCGGCCTGGGCCATGCCCCCGGGCTCGGGGCGGGCGGCGGGCAGGAAGGCCTCCGTCTCCGCCATCACCTGGCCCAGCCGCTTGTACAGCACCCGGTGGCCGATGTCCAGCTCCACGAACAGGTACAGCGCCACGCCCAGGGGCGGCGCCAGCACCACCAGCAGTATCCAGGTGATCTTGGTGAAGGGCTCCGAGCTCTTGTTGACCACGTGCAGTATCATGCCGCCGTCAATCAGCAGCAGCGTGGCGTAGTAGTACGGCATGGCGGAGCGCAGCGAATTGAACGCGCCGACCAGCAGCGCGATCTGCACACCCAGCATCAGCATGACCAGCAGCGAGCGCCCGAATATGAAGTGCAGTATGCCGCGCTTGCCCTTCTTCAACAGCCTGCGCTCGCCCTGGTCCTGACCGCCGTGCGGTCGGGTTCTCTCCTCATTCCCGTGCATGTGTTACCCCGTCCGAACGGGCGCCCGCGCGCCCGGTTTTCCCGAGTTGTCTACTTTTTGCCCTGGCCGTAGTAGGCGTTGGGGCCGTGCTTGCGCAGGTAGTGCTTGTCCTGGATGCGCTTGGGCGCGGGCGCGGCGCCGGGCTTCACCTGGCGGGTGAACAGGGCCATCTTCGCCACCTCCTCCAGCACCACGGCGTGGTACACGGCATTGGCGGCGTCCTTGCCCCAGGTGAAGGGGCCGTGGCTGTGGCAGATGACCGCGGGCACGGCCACCGGGTCGATGCCGCGGTTTTTGAAGCACTCCACGATGGTGTTGCCGGTGTTCAGCTCGTAGCCCGCGTCCAGCTCCTCCTGGGTCAGGTGACGCGCGCAGGGGATCGGGCCGTAGAAATAGTCGGCGTGGGTGGTGCCGTAGCAGGGGATGTCCTCGCCCGCCTGGGCCCAGCCCACCGCGTAGGGGCTGTGGGTGTGCACGATGCCGCCGATCTGCGGGAAGGCGTTGTACAGCACCATGTGGGTCAGCGTGTCGGAGGAGGGGTTCATGTCGCCCTCCACCTTGTTGCCCTTCAGGTCCATCACCACCAGGTCCTCGGGCTTCAATTCGTCGTACTCCACGCCGGAGGGCTTGATCACGAACAGGCCCTTCTCCCGGTCGATGCCGCTGACATTGCCCCAGGTGTACGTGACCAGCTTCCGCCGGGGCAGCTCCATATTCGCCTCGTAGACCTTCTGTTTCAAAGCTTCAAGCATACCGATCTCCTCCTGTCTGAAAGCATGGAAACAGTGTACCATAACCTGTGTAAAAATGCAACGGAAAAGCGCGGCACGGGAGGCGACATGGCCGAAGAGCGTTGACAAACCCACCGCCGAAGGGGTATAATGGGCTTGCAATGAATTCACAGCAAAGGAGTTGTCGACCCCATGAAGGAATTCACCTATGTCATCAAGGACGCCCTGGGCATCCACGCCCGTCCCGCCGGCCTGCTGGCCAAGAAGGCCAAGAGCTACGCCGAAACCACCGTGTCCATCAGCGCCAACGGCAAGACCGTGAACGCGGGCCAGCTGATGAAGCTGATGGCCCTGGGCGTGAAGCAGGGCACCGAGGTCACCATCACCTGCGAGGGCGCCAACGAGGAAGAAGCCGCCGCCGGCATGAAGGCCTTCCTGGAGGAGAACCTGTAATACGCGAACGCGGATATGAGCCAGCCCCTTTGGGCTGGCTCATGCTGCGTGGATGAGGAAATTATGAAGTACGACGCGGTATTTTTCGACCTGGACGGCACGGTGATCGACTCGCTGCAGGACATCGCCGACGCCGCGAACCGCACCTTCCGCCACTTTCACCTGCCCGAATACGAGGCGCAGGCGCTGAAGCCCTTCCTGGGCTGGGGCACGGCACAGCTGATGAGGCTCGCCGTTCCCCGGGCCCCGGACGCCCTCCTGCAGGCGCTCCAGGCCCACTACGCGCCCTACTACGCCGCCCACGCCGCGGTCAAGAGCCGGCCCTATCCGGGGGTGCTTTCGATGATGGCGCGGCTGAAGGAAGACGGCCTGGTGCTGGCCATCGTCTCCAACAAGCCGGACGCCGCCGTGCAGCCGCTGGCGGCGGCCTTCTTTTCGGACCTGGTCGCGCTGTCGGTAGGCGAGATCCAGGGCGTGCGCCGCAAGCCCTGCCCGGACATGCTGGAGCACGCGGCGGCAAAGCTGGGCCTGGACCTTGGGCGCTGCCTGTACGTGGGCGATTCCGAGGTGGACATCGACACCGCGAGCAACGCCGGCATCGACTGCGTGTGCGTCACCTGGGGCTTTCGCACCCGCGAGGCCCTGGTCCGCGCCGGGGCGAAGCACATCATCGACGCGCCGGAGCAGCTGGTGGCATTCGTGGAGAAGTGAGGAGTGAGGAGTTAGGAGTGAGGAGTGGAGTGTGGAGAGTGTTGTCACCGGGACGGTCCTACTGACAGGAAAAGTTGTCAACAGGACCGTCCCGGTGACAACTGCCGGGAAAAGTTGTCAACAGGACCGTCCCGGTGACAAGAAAAGCTTCCCCATCCGCAGATGGGGAAGTACCCGCGAAGCGGGGGATAGGGCGCCCGTACATTGCGAAACAATTGAGCGATTCGCAGAAGTCCCCTATCGGCCCTTCGGGCCACTTCCCCGTTGCGACGGGGAAGCAAGGATCGGCGGGGAGGTGCCTGGCATCGGGGCAACAAGGCAATTGTGCTCCTCACTCCTCACTCCTAACTCCTAACTCCTCACTCCACACTCACTCCCCACGCGTGTGTTCAAGCCACTGAAGTCCACGGTCAGCGGCAGCCCCGATACTTGAATTTCGGGTCGTCGTTGGGCTTGTAGCAGAGGTTGGCGCCGCTCTGCGCGTCCTCCGGCGTGTTGTAGTAGACGTACCAGCCGTCGTACAGCGCCTTGCGGATGGCGTCGTTCTGCGCCACGATGGTCGCGTCGCTCTCGTTGAAGCTGTCCCAGCCCGCGCCGGTGCCGGCGGTGATCTCCTCCAGGCCCGCGGGCAGCACCACGATGAACCGCTTGCCCGCCGCCGTTCCGGTGTTCTCGAAGGCGTGGTTCTTGAGGATCTTCAGCGTGGAGGGCAGCCTGATGTCCGTGAGCATCGTGCAGCCGCTGAACGCACTGTCCTCGACGATCACCGCGCCCTCGGGGATCACCACCCCGGTGACGCTCTTGTTGTTGAAGAAGGCGGGGTGCCAGGAATCGCTGCCCCCGGCGGGCGTGCGGGAGACGCCGTAGACCCCGTCCGGGATGACGACCACGCCGCCCTGGCCCACATAGTCCCACAGGTACAGCCGGAACACGCTCTCCCCGTTCACATTGTGCTTCTCGTAGCGGTAGCGGAAGTCCTCCTCGCCGGGGAAGGTGACGCTGTAGTTGCGCTCGCTGAGCAGGCAGGCCGAATCCGAGCCCTTCTTCACCCGCAGCACCGCGCCGCAGCCCTCGAAGGTGTGGGCCCCGCCGCCGTTGCCGTTGATGGCCGTCAGATCGGCCGGCAGGTCGAAGTATTTCACCTGGTCCACGCCCCTGAACGCCTGCAGCCCGATGACCTTCAGCGTGGCGGGGAACTTGACCCCGGTCAGGCTTACGCAGCCGTCGAAGGCGTTGTTGCAGATGCGCGTCACGCCCTCGGGGATCTCGACGCCGGTGAGCTTGTCGCAGTTCAGGAACGCGCCGTCGCGGATGTAGACCGGGCCCTTGGGGATCTTCACCGCGCCGCCCTGGCCGACGTATTTGACCAGCGCCAGCTGCACGCCCCAGGTGCCGTCCTCTTCGGACTCCCAGCTTCCCTCGCGATAGTACTCCGCGTACCGGTAGCGGAAGTCCTCCTCGCCGGGACAGGTGAAGTCCCAATTGCCGTCGGACAGCGTATGGGCCGTCACGGAGTCCTTCTTGCACACCATCACAGAATGGCACTCGCCGAAGCTCTGCTCCGCGATGTTGTCCGGCAGGTTGAAGTAGAACGGCTCGGCCAGGTTCTCGCCCACCCTGTGGAAGCTGTGGAAGCCCACCTTGGTCAGCGAAGCCGGCAGGGTGATGTCCGACAGGTTCACGCAGGTGTCAAACGCATAGCCGGGCAGCGACGCGATGCCCTCCTCGACCACGACCTTCTTCAGCTTGTCGTTCCCGCTGAACACGCCCTCGTTCATCCCGATAACCGGCAGTCTGTTGCCGTAGCGCGCGGCGACCGTCAGCGCCTTGGGCTTGCCGCTGCAGCCGGTCAGCGTGACCGACTTCCATTGGTTGTCGCTCATCTTCCAGCGGACGTTCCCGGTGACGAATTCCACCCGGGTCAGGTCGTCGACGCTCCAGGTGTTCAGCGTCTCGATGCTCGCGCCCGCGGCCTTTTCCAGCTGTTGGTTGGTCACGCCCGCGGCTTCGGCAAAGCGGCGCACCGTCGCGTTGGCCGGATTCACGGGGACCACCTTCACGGTGCACACGGCGGTTTGGCCGTTGAAGGTCTTCACCCTGACCTTGGTGGTGCCCTTCTTCACGGCGGTGACCAGGCCCGTGCCGTCCACCTTCGCCACCTTCCTGGAGCCGGTCGACCACTTCAACGCCGAGGCCGATTTCGAGGGCAGCTTCGCCTTCAGCCGGAAGGTCTGCCCCACCTCCAGCGTCAGCGACGCCTTGTTCAGCGTCACCTTCGACGGGGCCTTTCTGACCGTTACCTTGATCTTCTGCGCCGAGCCCTTCTTCCGGGTGACGGTGATCGTCGCCGATTTGCCGGCCTTGACGCCGGTGACGACGCCCTTGGCGCTCACGGCGGCAACCTTCCCGTTGGAGGATTTGTAGCCGGCGGCCCCGTCGATCTTCAGCGTGTACTTCTCGCCCGCGCCCAGTATCAGCTTCAGCGGGGCGGTATCGGGCACGGCGGCCTCCACCGGCGCCGCGGCGGCGGATACCGCCTGCTCCGACTGCGGCAGGGCCTCCCCGGCATAGACCGCCGGGTCCATCAGGTCCGTCTCCGCCAGCTCGACGGCCGCCTCGACGGCCATCGCCTCCACCGGCGCCTCGGCCAGGGCCGCTGCCGGCAGCGCCATGAGCAGCGCCAACAGCAATAGAATGAAAGTCCTGCGCATGTATGTGTCCTCCTCGTCTCTGTGGGCGGGGCGCTCTACGCCTCCATGCCGTCCAGCAGCTTGCGCAGCAGCCCGCGCAGCGCCTCGGCCTCTTCGCCCGTCAGCGGCAGGCACGCGCCCAGGCGCGCGGGAATGTCCGCGGCCTCGTCCCGCAGCGCGCGGCCCCGGTCGGTCAGCGCCACCACCAGGTTGCGCTCGTCCATCATGTCGCGGGCGCGGGTCACCAGGCCCTTCTCGTCCAGCCGCTTCAGCACCGGTGTCAGCGTGCCCGAATCCAGGTGCAGCCTGTCGCCGATCTCCTTCGAGGTCAGCCGCGGGCACTCCCACAGCACCAGCATCGTGACGTACTGGGTGTAGGTCAGGTCCAAGGCGTCCAGGAAGGGCTTGTACCGCCGCACCACCTCCCGGGCGCAGGCGTACAGCGGAAAGCACAGCTGGTTGTCCAGCCGCAGCGCGTCGACGCTCATGCCGTCCATCGTCAGGTGACCCCGAGGATCCTGATCTGCTTCTTCGCGAAATCCGCCGCGTCGGCGCAATCCTGGTCGTTGGGGCGGTTCTTGTTGAAGAACCAGAACTGGCCCTTGCACTGGAAGAACATCTCCGCCGTCTTCACGGCCTGGCCCGCCGCGGCGGACTTGATGGCCGGGTAGGTGGACTTGCCGGTGCAGGCGCTGCCGAACACCACGATCTTGCCGATGTTCCTGGCGTTGGCGGCGATGAACTTCACCACCGAGGGATCGGGCTTGCCGCCGTAGACGCTGCTGCCCAGAAACACCACGTCCGCGTACTTCTCCAGCGGCTTGTCCACCGTCTTCGCCTCGGCGCCGATGGCCGCGGCGATGGCGTCGGCCAGCTTCTTCGTGCCGCCGTTCCTGGAATAATAACGAACATCCACTCTCATGATTTACGCCCCTCTCTGTTCTTCGTCGTAAGCCTTGCGCACGGCCCTGGCCAGCTGATCCGCGCAGGACGTGGGCCGCTGCCCGCACAGGTTGCCCTTCAGGTAGCCCTCGATCTGTTCCACCGTCATGCCGTCCACCAGCTTGGAAACGGCCTTCAGATTGCCGTTGCACCCGCCCGTGAACGCCACGTTGCTGACCACGTTCCCGTTCAGGTCGAAGCTGATCTGCGTGGAACAGACCATCTCGGTGCGGTAGTTGTGATGCATGGTCGATACCCTCCAATCAGTTGTGTGCAATCAATTTCGATTATAGGGCCTGTCCGGCCGCTTGTCAACAGATATCCGGTAAAGGATGCTTCTAAAAGGAACTGATGGGCAGGCTGTCGTCGTCGCGGCCCTTTTCGACGGCAACGACGCGTATGGCGTAGCTGATCTCGTCGTTGACCTTCACCACCGCCCTGTCCCCCGCCCGGCGGCCCATCACGGCCTTGCCCAGCGGCGATTCCTTGCTGATGATGCCGTTCACGGCGTCCTCGCGCAGCGTGGTCATCAGCGTGATGGTCTCGCGCTCGCCGTCCTCCTCGTACTCGATGGTCACCCGGTCGAACAGCCCCGCCACGCCCTCCCGGGCGTCGGCCTTCACCACCCTGGCGGTGGCGATCATCCGCTTCAGGTAGCGCAGCCGGCTGTCGCAGCGGCGCAGCTCCTGCTTGGCGGCCTTGTACTCGTAGTTCTCGCTGAGATCGCCGAAGCCCCGGGCGGTCTTCAGATCCTCGATGCACCTGGGCCGCACCACCCGCGTCTTATAGTCGATCTCCTCCTGCATCTTGCGGATGTCGACCTCTGAAAGCTCGTTGTACACGCTCCTCGCCTCACCGAATGAAATTCGTCCATACCCGCTCTTCCTGCTCGGGCAGGCCGTACCGCTCCCGGCCCAGGGCGATGCTCTTGATCAGGAAAGCCATGTTCCGGGCCAGCGCGCGCATGGTCTGCAGGCCCTCGTCGTCCTGCTCGGCCTCGCCCGGCGCGCCGCCGTGCACGCTGTTCCAATACTGGCTGCCCGCCACCACCATGCTGCAGTTGGTAAAGTACTTGTTCAGCCGGTCGAAGGCGGCGGAGGCCCCGCCCCTGCGACAGACCGCCACCGACGCGCCCACCTTCATGGCCTTGCTGAAGCGGGCCGAGTAGAACAGCCGGTCCAGGAACGCCGTGACGGTGGCGTTCGGCCCCGCGTAGTACACCGGGCTGCCCACCACGATGCCGTCCGCGGCCTCGAACTTCGGCGCGACCTCGTTCACCGCGTCGTCAAACACGCACCGGCCCAGCGTGCCGCAGCGCCCGCAGGCCACGCAGCCCCGGATGGCCTGGTTGCCCACCTGGATCGTCTCCGTCTCGATGCCCTGCCGCTCGAAGACCTCCGCCATCTCCCGGAGCGCCCTGGCCGTGTTGCCCTTCGCCCGCGGACTTCCGTTGATCAACAGTACCTTCATCGCTCATCATCGCCTCCCATCGCGTTTTAAACCATTATAACATCTGCCGCCGCGCCCGTCAAACCCGATATAATGTGGGATTCCCTTGACAACCCCCGCGCATGATGTTACAATTAACATGACGGTAATGTTTGTCCCGGCCGGGAACCCCCCGCCCGCGCCCCGAAACAAAAGGGAGGTCAAAAAAATGTCATTGCCCGGAAAGTTATGCATCGGCGTCATCGAAGAGGACAACCCCCTGCGGGCCTATTTCAGGTTCAAACCGCTGCTGGTGGCATCGGAGGGCCGCTACGAGCCCTACGCCAGCGACTATCCCGACGAGGGCTGCATCCGCGTGGTGCCGGACAAGAACGAATCCTTCCACTTCAAAACCCGCATGCGCGAGATGGGGCTGTTCTGCGCGGTGGACCTGCGCGCCCATCCCGACGACAACGACAAAATCCGGCCCAACAAGAACTATCGGGAGGGCTCGCAGGAGAAAAACGCGTTCATCATCTATTCGGACGTGGTGAAGGCCCCGGACCCGGACAGCATATTCGAAATCCTCTCGCCCGAGTCCGCCGAGGCCCCGCTGGCCGCGCCGCGGACCGCCAGGGTGCTGACGGACGGCGCGGCAGGCGCGGCGATCTACCGCTGGCAGCCGCTGCCGGACGACGCCGTGCTGGGCCGCCTGACGCCCACCGAGGACGCGCTGCCCGAGGCGCAGACGTTTGAACTGGAGACCTTCGGGGGCCAGCGCGTCCGCTTCGCGATACTGCCCCCCGCCCCGGCGGCGGAGCACAAGCCGGAGCAGAAGCCGGAAATCAAGCCCGAGCACAAACCGGAGCAGAAGCCGGAGCCCGCGCCCGAGGCCCAGCCGGAGCCCGTGCCCGAGGTTATACCGGAGGCCGTTTCGGAGCCCAAGCCGGAACCCGAGGCCAAGGCCGAGCCCGCGCCCGAGCCGGAGCCGGAATCCGGCGAGAAGCCCTGGATCCACCGGGACAGCAGCATGCTGCCCCGGCCGGTGGACCCGCGGCTGAGCCCGGCCCAGCGCAACCTGGCGATCCAGAGCGGCATCAACCCCCGCCGGGGCCGCAGCCTGCAGGAGCTGATCGACGAAAAGTGGCAGCGCTCGCGGCTGAACCAGCTGGGCCAGCCCATCGCCCCGATCCACACCGACGCGCCGGTGGCCAACCCGGTGCAGGGCGCGGTGGAGGCGGTGCGCCAGGTGTGGGAGGACCCCGGCCTGCGCAAGGACCTGCTGGAGTCGCTGAGCGGCCTGGAGGAGTTCGGCCCGTCGCTGCAGGCCTGCCGCGAGGCGGCGCGCCAGTCGGGCATCGAGAGCCACCTGGAGGCGCTGGAGGCGCGGCGGCTGTCGCTGCTGGGCGAGCTGGACCACCTGAGCCTTAAGAACGAGGAAGTGCGCCGCAGCCTGAAGCAGCAGCTGCTCTCAGAGAAGGACGCCGAGGTGAACGAGGCGGCCCGCCGCGCCCAGGAGGCCAACCAGGAGCGGGAGCGCTGCGAGGCCCAGGCCGAGCAGGCCCGCGCCGCGGCCCGGGACGCCAGGACGGCACTGGAGACCCTGACCACCGAGGCGCTGGAGCAGCGGCTGACCGACTTCGCGCTGAATGAGCACATGGTGGAGCGCATGGCCGAGCTGAAGGGCCGGGCCGAGGCCGCGCCGCCGGCCATGCCCGCGCTGCAGGCGCTGGATCTGAACGCGCTGGCCGTGCGGGTGATGAACCGCTTCGACGCCTCGGGCTATGCCATCACCCGGGCCGAAGCCCTGAACCTGTGCGCCTGCGCCGCCCTCAGCCCGGTGCTGATACTCTCCGGCCCCGTGGG
>JAFYBB010000017.1 GCA_017540445.1 Clostridia bacterium
CCTGCGGATGTGCCCGCGGACCAAGAGCCTTCCCCTTCAGGGGAAGGTGGCAGCGCGGAAGCGCTGACGGAAGAGGTCGTTACTCCCGACGACGATGCAACCACGGTCGATGAGCCCACCGAAGCGCCTGCGGATATGCCTGCCGACGTACCTGCCGACGAACCCGCCGACGAGCCCGCGGATGAACCCGTAGATGAACCCGCCGACACTCCCGCCGACGACTCTGCCTCCTCCCCCGCGCCGGAAATCTTCACCGGCAGCGTGAAGGTGAAGCTGCAGAACGAGGGCGACGTGTTTGAGGGCGACAAGCTCGTCTTCAAGGCCGAGGTCAAGGGCAACAAGGATCTGGTCACGATCCACTGGCAGAAGGAAGTGGAGAAGGATGAGAAGACCCACGAAAAGGAATGGATCACCCAGAATACGGGCGAGAAGTTCAGCATCGAGGCCACCGCAGTAAACGCGGCGGAGAAGTACCGGGTCGTGCTGCTGGACGCCGAGGGCGCGGTGATGGCCGAGGCCGCGGTGAAGTTCCCGACGATCCATGAGAAGGAGGACCCAACGCCGGAGCTGACCGAAAAGAAGGCGGATAAGAAGGCGGAGGCACAGGCCGGGGACAAGGCCGGGAAAAAATCCTCCAAGAAGTCTTCCAAAAAGTCCTCCGGGAAATCGTCCAAGAAGACCTCCAAGAAGTCAAAGAAATCGCCGTAATCGATACCGCGAAAGGCGACTTCATATCAGAGGGACGGCCCTTATGGCAACTGTTGTTGCCCTAAGGGCCGTCTTCAATGGCATTCAGTTAAGCAGTTGGGGGACCCTATCGGCCCTTCGGGCCACTTCCCCACTGCGGTGGGGAAGCCAATGAAGAGCACTGCACCACCGAACCGTTTCCATTCCCTGTCTGTGCCATTGTTGGCATGGGTGTTCTCTGTGTCATCGCACAGAGAACCGTCCCTGTGATTTTGGTGCTCTTTCCAAGCACAGCGCTTCACCGCGGAATAGCTTCCCCATGTCAATGGCATCGATTGCCCAGAAAAATGTCCACAGGACTGTTCTCCGGGAGCCATCTGCAGATGGGGAAGCTTTTGGGCAGCGTCCACATTCTGTGCCTCCCCACCGCAGTGGGGAGGGGGACCGCTTGCGGTGGAAGGGGACCTCTGGACATATCGTCGTGCGCTGCGGTTCGTCTGAGGCGCCCTATCCCCCGCTTCGCGGGTACTTCCCCATCTGCGGATGGGGAAGCTTTTGGACAGCGAGTTGCCTTGTTTCCACGCAAACCCCATGTAAACAATGACTTCACCCCCCTAGGCATTCGCCCAGGAGGGGGTTCTTTGACTATTTGTGTTTTTCCACAGAGTATGATATAATAGTCATGATAGCATGCCAATTATATGACCTGCCGCATAGCGGCTGGGGAAGCGGGGAGGGAACTGCATGGCGAACAAGGTCGTCATACTGGACGGATACAGCCTGATGTACCGGGCGTTTCACGCGCTGCAGACGCCGATGAACGCGCCGGACGGCACGCCCACCAACGCGGTGCACGGCTTTGTGATGATGCTGCTGAAGGTCATCGACGAGGAGCGGCCGGACAGCCTGGCCGTGGCCTTTGACATGCACGCGCCGACCTTCCGGGCGAAGCTGTACGACGGCTACAAGGCCACCCGCAAGCCCATGCCGGACGAGCTGCGCGCCCAGGACCCGCTGATCCGCGAGCTGATCGGCCAGATGGGCATACCGGTCATCGAGTGCGAGGGCTACGAGGCCGACGACATACTGGGCACCGTGTCGCTGAAATGCGAGCAGACCGGCGACGAGGCGCTGCTGGTGACCGGAGACAGGGATTCCTTCCAGCTCTCCGGGCCCCACACCACGATACTGTACACCAAGAAGGGCATCAGCGACACCGTGCACGTGACGCCCGGGTACATCCGCGAGACCTACGGGCTGGAGCCGGCGCAGCTGATCGACGTGAAGAGCCTGATGGGCGACGCGTCGGACAACATCCCGGGCGTGCCCGGGGTGGGGGAGAAGACCGCGCTGAAGCTGGTGCAGCAGTACGGGAGCCTGAAGGCCGTGCTGGATTCGGCGGACGCCGAGCAGAAGGGCAAGCTGCGCGAGCGGCTGCTGGAGGGCCGCGCCCTGGCGGAGATGAGCTACGCGCTGGCGAAGATCGACCGGAACGCGCCGGTGGATGTGGACCCGGAGGCCTGGCGGCTGGGCAACATCGCCGCGGCGGCGCCCCGGCTGCGCCAGCTGGGCATGAACGCGGCGCTGCGCAGGCTCATGGAGGTGGCGAAGGCCGCGCTGCCCCACGCGGACGCGGAGGCCGCGGACAGCGCGCCCCAGGATGAAGCGCTGCCCGAGATCGAGCGCTTCATGGAACGCGACGCGCTGGCCGCGCGTATTTTGGAGCTGTCCGGCAGCGCGAAGTGGGCCGCCGTGCACCTGGGAGCGGAGTTCACCGTGGCCACCGACGCGGCGCGGCTGGCGATGGCCATGGGCGGCGACCTGCTGTCCCCGGGCGTTTCCGACGAGGAGGCCTGGGCCGCGGCGCTGCCGCTCTTGGAATCCGGCTGCCCGGTGGCGCTGCACGATCTGAAGTCCGCGCCCATCGACATACACCGGGTGAAGGGCGACATCACCGACGTGATGCTGGCCGCCTACGCGCTGAACCCCCAGCAGCCGTCCTTTGACGCCCGCTCGCTGTGCGAGCAGGCGGGCGTTGAGGGCTTTGACCGCCACCCCGCCGCGGCGCTGCACGCGCTGGCCCTGGGGCAGGTCCGCCAGATGGCGGAGAACGACCTGGAGCGGGTGTACCGCCAGATCGAGCTGCCGCTGGCCTACGTGCTGCGGGGCATGGAGGACGAGGGCTTCCTGGTGGACGCGGACGTGCTGCGAGAGTTGGGCGTGGAGTTCAAGAGGCACATCCAGCGCCTGACGGACGAGATCGCGGAGATGGCCGGCGAGCGCATCAACCTGAACTCCCCGAAGCAGCTGGGCGAGCTGCTGTTCGGCAAGCTGGGCATCCCCTCGCCGAAGAAGAAGATCTCCACCAACGCCGAGGTGCTGGAGCAGCTGTCCGAGGACTGGCCCATCTGCGGCAAGGTGCTGGAATACCGGAAGTACCAGAAGCTGGAGTCCACGTACATCGACGCGCTGATCCCCAAGCGGGACGCGGGCGGGCGCATCCACACCCGCTTCGACCCCGTGGGCACGGCCACCGGGCGCATCAGCTCCGCCGAGCCGAACCTGCAGAACATCCCCACCCGCACCGAGCTGGGCAAGGCCATACGCGCCGCGTTCGTCGCCCGGCCCGGCTGGCTGCTGGTGGACGCGGACTACTCCCAGATCGAGCTGCGCGTGCTGGCCCACATGTCCGGCGACGCCACCATGATCAACGCCTTCCGCATGGACGAGGACATTCACGCCCGCACGGCGGCGGAGGTCTACGGCGTGCCGCTCAGTCAGGTGACCGGCCAGATGCGCTCGGCGTCCAAGGCCGTGAACTTCGGCATCGTCTACGGCATCTCGGAGTTCACGCTGGCGAAGAACATCGGCGTCAGCCGCCAGGAGGCCCGGGAATTCATCGACCGCTACTTCGCCCGGTATCCGGGCGTGAAGGCCTACATGGACGCGGCGGTGCGCAAGGGCCACGCCCAGGGCTACGTGACCACGCTGATGAACCGGCGGCGCTACCTGCCGGAGCTGAGCAGCCCGAACTTCGCGGTGCGCTCCTTCGGCGAGCGCTGCGCGATGAACAGCCCGATACAGGGCACCGCGGCGGACATCATCAAGCTGGCGATGATCGCCGTGGACAAGGCCCTGCGCGAGGAGGGCTTCGCGGCAAAGCTGATATTGCAGGTGCACGACGAGCTGATCGTCGAGGCCCCCGAGGCGGAGGCCGAGCGCGTGCGCGAGCTGCTGCGCCGCTGCATGGAGGGCGTGATGACGCTGTCTGTGCCGCTGCGCACCGACATATCTATTGGAGGGGATTGGCGTGCTTGCAAATAAGCCCTATGTGATCGGGCTCACCGGCGGCATCGGGACGGGAAAGACCGACGCCGCGCGATACCTGGAGTCGCTGGGCGCGGCCCGCGTGGACGCGGACGCCGTCTCCCGGGCGCTGACGGGCCCGGGCGGCGAGGCGCTGGACGAGATCCGGCGCGTGTTCGGAGACGCCGCCTTCCACCCGGACGGCGCGCTGGACCGGGCCGTGCTGGGCAAGCTGGTGTTTGCCAACGAGGCGGCCCGCCGGGCGCTGGAGGGCATCATGCACCCGCTGGTGCAGCGCGACATGCTCATGGCGATGGACGCCGCCGCCGAGGCCGGCGCGAAGGTGGTGGTGCTGGACGTGCCGCTGCTGTTTGAGACGGGCATGGACGCCCTGTGCGATGAGACCTGGACGCTGTACGTGAGCCGGGAGATCCAGATCAGCCGCGTGGCGGCCCGCGACGGCCTGAGCCGCGAGGAGATCGAGGCCCGCATCGACAGCCAGATGCCCACCGAAGCGCGCATCGCAAGGGCCACCCACGCCATCGACACCGACCGGCCCGTCGAGCGCACCCGCGCCGAGCTGGAACAGCTGTACCGGGCGGCGGTGAAGCGGGCGGAGAAGGGGTAGGGAGTTGTCAGTAGCCAGTAGCCAGTAGTCAGTAGCCAGTAGCCAGTAGTCAGTAGGCAGTTGTCAGTCGGCAGTAGGGGCGCCGATGCGACGCCCGCCGGGGAAGGTGGCAGCGTGGCAGCGCTGACGGAAGAGGTCGACGCCCACCCAAGTTGGAAGGCAGAAGCAGAAGAAAGCCCGGGGGACGGATTGCCACGTCAACCCCGCTGGCGCGGGGCTTCCTCGCAATGACAGATACGATGTGTTGTCAGAACAACATATCGTTGTACGTAAAAACCGCCGCCCTGTCATTGCGGGGAGTGACGTGGCAATCCGGTTCACCATGAGAGAGCGGACAGCGGAACGCAGGGCAAACTGAGCTTCCCCATCCGCAGTGGCATCGAGCGCCCGGAAAACAGCACAGTGTGCTGTTTTCAGCAAGATGGGGCCGAGGCAGGCCCGTGGAGAAGTACCCGCGAAGCGGGGGATAGGGGACTTCTACATGATGCAGCCGTCGGCGAATCGCAAGAGTGCCCTATCGGCCCTTCGGGCCACTTCCCCGTTGCGACGGGGAAGCAAAGGAC
>JAFYBB010000191.1 GCA_017540445.1 Clostridia bacterium
AAAGGGGATGCTTGATCGATGAAAACCGCGCGCATCGCGGTCATTGTCCTGTGCATGGCGCTGCTCGTGCTGCCCTCCGTGTCAATGCCCCTCTTCGGACCCCGGGATACCGGGGCGGAATACCGCGTACCGGCGGACTATCCGTCGATCACCGATGAGGACGGCCAGCTGAACGCGGCCTTCTCCGGCGATTTTGAGCGCTGGCTGTGCGATCACTTCGGCTTTCGCAGCGCCATCATCCACGCCAATGCCCTTCTGAACTACCGGCTGCTGCGGGCCTCGGCCAACGAGCAGGTCGTGGTCGGCAGGGGCAACTGGCTCTTCTTCACCCCCACCGTGCCGGATTATACCGGCGAGGGGCGGCTGACCGAGGCGGAGCTCACTGCCATCGCCGGGAATCTGCGCGCGTTTTCAGAGGCCTACGCGCGCCGCGGCGCGCGGGTCTACCTGGCGATCATCCCCAACAAGTCCACGCTCTACCCCGAATACATGCCTCAGCGCTACCCGATGCGCCGGGACGAGGGCAACATACCGCTGGTGCGCGAGGCGTGCGAGGACCTGCCCCTGACGTGGATCGACCTCCTCTCCCCGCTGCGCAAGGCCGCCGCGGGTGAGCGGCTGATCTACTACAGGACGGACACCCACTGGAACGCCCTCGGCGCGGCCATCGCCGCCGAGGCCATACTCTCGGAGACGGGCGCCGGCGCCCGCGGCTATGCCGTCGCCGCCGACGTTCCCTTCCAGGACGGCGACCTGGCCCGGCTCATGGGGCTCTCCGGCCTGATCACGGAATCGGTGCCCGACGTCGTCCCCGACGCGCCGCTGCCCGACGCCAACTACGACGGGCGCGCGTTCACGCTGTCCGGCAGCGGCGAGGGCCGGCTGACGGTGTTCCGGGATTCCTTCGGCACGGCCATCGGTCCCTGGCTGACGGACGCCTACGGCCTGTGCGAGATGGTGTGGACCTCGCCCCTGGAGTCGGGCCACGCCGCCGACGACGTGCTGGTGCTGATCTGCGAGCGCAACATCCGGGAATACCTCCTCGCCGAGCCGGACCTGAGCGCGATGGAAGCGCCCGAGCCCGACGGCGAACCCGAGGGCGACACCATCGAGCGGGGCGCGTTTAACCGCGACGATTTCGAGGAGGCGGAGGCCGACGACGGCGACGACTTCTTCGACGACGGCGAGGACGGCGATGAGGACGACTTCTTCGACGACGGCGAGGACGACTTCTTCGACGACGAGGACGCGGACGAATCGGACGATGCAATGGCTTCAGGGAGGTTGAATTATGGTATTTAGCACGATGACCTTCCTGACGATGGCGCTGCCGCTGGTGCTGGGCCTCTACTACCTGCTGCCCCGACGGCTGCGCAACGGCTGGCTGCTCATTTTCAGCCTGGCGTTTTACGGCTGGGGCGGTCCGGCGTACCTGGCGCTGATGCTGGTCAGCATCACCTGCAACTACCTGTGCGGGCTGGGCCTTGGAAGGGCCGAAAAGCCGGGCGCGCGCAGGGGCCTTCTGATACTGGCGCTGGCCGTCAACCTGGGCGCGCTGTTCGTGTTCAAATACCTGGGCTTCTGCGCGGACACGGCCAACCGGCTGTTCGGCGTCCATTGGGCCGCGCCCAATCTCGCGCTGCCCATCGGCATATCGTTCTACACCTTCCAGGCCCTGTCCTACGTGATCGACGTGTACCGGGGCGACGTGCCCGTCCAGCGCAGCTGGGCGCGGCTGGCGCTGTACATCACGTTCTTCCCCCAGCTGATCGCCGGGCCCATACTGCGCTACGACGCGGTGGAGCCCCAGATCGCCGATCGCCGGGAGACGCTGGAGGGCTTCTGGTACGGCCTGAAGCGCTTCGCGACGGGCCTTGGGAAGAAGGTGCTGATCGCCAACACCGTGGCCGTCGTGGCCGACGAGGCCTTCGCCACCGCCGCGCTGACCGCCGCCGGCGCGTGGATCGGGGCAATCGCCTATGCGCTTCAGATCCTGTTTGACTTCTCCGGCTATTCGGACATGGCCATCGGCCTGGGAGCGATGTTCGGCTTCACCTACCCCGAGAACTTCAACGCGCCCTACACCGCCGTGACCGTGCAGGACTTCTGGCGGCGCTGGCACATATCGCTGTCCACCTGGTTCAGGTATTACCTGTACATACCGCTGGGCGGCAGCCGCGCGGGCCGCGGCAGGCACGTGCTGAACCTTCTGATCGTGTTCTTCGTGACCGGTATTTGGCACGGCGCGGGCTTCACCTATTTGGTCTGGGGCCTGTACTACGGCGTGCTCAGCGCGCTGGGCGTGCTTATGGGCTACAGGCGCTCCCAGAGCGCGCCCGTGCGCGCGTGCCAGCGCGCGCTGACGCTGCTCCTTGTGCTCGTGGGCTGGGTGGTGTTCAGGGCTCAGGACATGACCGCGGCGCTTTCCTACCTGCGGGGCATGGTCGCGGGCGGGAGCCGGGGGCTCTACACGCTGACGCCCCGCGCGATCGGCGCCCTGGCGCTGGGATGCCTGCTGGCCTCGTCGCTGCCGCGCCGCGCGCTCGATGCCATGAAGCCACAGTGGCGGGAGCGCCTGTCCCTGATCGCCGTACCCGCGCTGCTTGTGCTGTGCATGCTGTCGCTGGCCTCCGGCGCGTACAACCCGTTCATCTACTTCCAGTTTTAGACAAATAGACGACACTAATCTTAACTTCATCTGTCTTCAAAAGATTGATGGCTTAACATTGTTCGTGGTATACTAATGCCAAATCCTGAGGAAAGAGGTAGATACCACCATGGCAGCGATTGATTTGACCAAATACGGCATCACCGGTACGACCGAGATCGTTTACAATCCCTCCTACGAGTATCTGTACGAGGCTGAGATGGACCCTTCTCTGACGGGCTACGACGTGGGCGTGGACACCGAGCTGGGCGCGGTCAACGTGATGACCGGCATCTACACCGGCCGTTCCCCCAAGGACAAGTACATCGTCATGGACGAGAACAGCAAGAACACCGTTTGGTGGACCACCGAGGGCTATCCGAACGATAACCATCCCATGAGCGAAGAGGTTTGGGAGAAGATCAAGGCCCTGGCCAAGGACCAGCTGAGCGGCAACAAGAAGCTGTACGTCGTGGACGCGTTCTGCGGCGCGAACAAGGACACCCGCATGGCCATCCGCTTCATCATGGAGGTCGCCTGGCAGGCCCACTTCGTGCGCAACATGTTCATCAAGCCCACCGAGGAAGAGCTGGCTGCCTTCGAGCCCGACTTCGTGGTCTACACCGCCTCCAAGGCCAAGTGTGAGAACTACAAGGAGCTGGGCCTGCGCTCCGACACCGTGGTGGCCTTCAACGTGTCCAGCCGCGAACAGTGCATCATCAACACCTGGTACGGCGGCGAGATGAAGAAGGGCATGTTCTCCATGATGAACTACTACCTGCCGCTCAAGGGC
>JAFYBB010000192.1 GCA_017540445.1 Clostridia bacterium
GCCGGACGCCAGCGCTATATCGTGATTTCTTCACAAACCCGACGCTGTCGTTTTAGTCTCAGTTTAGGAAGATATTTTATGATGCGCCTGTCGATGACGAGAACACATAGAACCTATGGAGGATATGAGGATAGAGATTCTTGAAATGGAAGCCCGCGGCGCGCTGGAGCAGGTGATGTCGCTTCAAGAGACGCCTTCCGAGGCAAAATGGTTTTTGAACTGCCTGTATCGCGGATTCAGCCCGAAGCAGCTTTCCCGGGAGAAGCCGGAGATCATACTGTTGGGAGAGGACATCCCGTGGGAGCTTGTGAAGGCCGCCGGGGTACGCACGCGGATCATACTGGGAGGCAGCCTGGAAACCACCCGCTGGTCGGACGCGATGCTGCCCCGGGACGCCGATCCGATCAGCCGTTCCGCCTGCGGCTGGCTGATGAATCCACACTTCAATCTGACAAAAAACGCCCTGGTGCTGACGGCGCTGACCTCGGACAGCCGCAGGAAGCTGACCGGGCTGATGCGGGACAACGGCATCCATGTGCTTGCGGTCGATCTGCCGCCCCTGTGGGATCGCCTTGCGTGGCAGGAAGCGTGGGTGGACGGCATGGCGCGGGTGGTGCGCGCCATTGAGGAGCATACCGATAAGACAGTCACCCGCCGCGCATTGGCGGCGGCCATCGCTCAGCATGAGCAGGTGCGGGCCGGCGTCGCCGCCTTCAGGCACGCGTCTTTGATCGCCGGGAATGCCCTCTCCCCCGCCATGCGGCAGTTGATACTGGAGAGCTTCTGGTTCGCCCCGAACGCCGATGAATGGCTGATGCGGCTGAAGCGCCTGACCGCCGTTCTGCGCGAATACGCGCGGCGGCACGCGAAGCCCGCGGAAGAGCGCCCGCGCGTGCTGATCGCAGGCTCCCCGGTGATCTTCCCCAACGAGAAGCTGCCCCTGCTGCTGGAATCGGCGGGATTGGCGCTCGTCGATACGGTGGACTCCGTCTCCGCGCAATTGGAGATGCCCGCGCCGAAGCTGCCGCGCTTTGGCGGCGTGACGGGCCTGCTCCTGCAGATGGCGGAGTGCCGCCTGCCGCGGGATGCCTCCGGCGCGTGGACGGTCAACCACGGCCTGCTGGGCGGTCTGAAGCGAAAGCTGGACGCGCAGCGGGTGGACGGCGTGGTCTATCACGTATTGAAGGGGCAGATCGAGTTGGACTTTGAGCTGCCGCGGGTCGAGGCGCTGTGCGAGCGGTACGGCGTGCCCGTGTTTCGACTGGAAACCGACTACCAGCAGCAGGACGTGGAACAGCTGCGCATCCGCATGGAGGCCTTTGCCGAGATGCTCCGCCAGCAACACATGGAAGGAATGAGGATCGCGCTATGAACAGCCGCATGAAGCAAGGGTTACTGGCCGGGCTGCTCACCGCCGCGCTGGCGCTGCTGGCCTGGTTTGCGGCGGACGTGCCGTTCTACACGTGGGAAGACCCGCTGGCGCGTGCCTCACTGACGACCGTTCAGGACGGCGAAGCGCTGGCCTTCACCTATACCGACGACGCGATTGCGCTGCACGGCGGCGAAGGCGCGACGGTCTACGCGCTGACGGAGGCAGGGCTGGTCGAGATCACAGACGGCGAGGCCGACAGCCTGCCGGAGAATTGTCTGGGAACCCTGATTGCCGTAAAGCCCATCTACAGCGCAGACACCGACGGCGACGGCGTGGCGGAAGCCGTCATGGACGCCGCCAGGACAGACATGGCCTTCACCTACGACTACGAGCACACGGTCCACCCCATAGCGGATGATCGGGTGCCGTTTGAGGTCATGTACCCGCGCCGCGGGCAGTTCATCTTTACGCTGAACGGCGAAGCGCTGGCCAGCGCCGGTATCACCACCGTGCTGTCGGATGGCCGCGAGGTTTCCTTCACCAC
This sequence comes from Clostridia bacterium, assembly GCA_017540445.1. GTDB lineage: Bacteria > Bacillota > Clostridia > Christensenellales > Aristaeellaceae > UBA2862. Next base: position 1,917 of record JAFYBB010000192.1, read on the forward strand.
CGATGAAAACGGCGCGTCCACGGCGCTTTCGATCAACGACGTGCGCGGCGGCGTGGCCTTCGTCTACCGTCCCGACGAAACGCACACCTTCCGGCTCCACTATCAGATCGAGGACAATACGGTGTTCTCCCTGCGCTGGCTGAAGGCCATGATGCCGTTTATGCTGATCCTGCTGATCGCGCTGGTTTTGATCATAATGGACGTTCTGGCGCGCAGGGCGGTCTATAAGAAGCGCGGCCTGCCCGAGGCCCGCGCCCGGATCTTCCAGACCAGCGCCGTCAAGCGCAGCTCCCGCTTCGGGTTCGAGCTCGTCCGCTGGGGCGTGATGATCGTGAGCTTCGCCGGGCTGATCTGGGGCGGCAGGCTGCTGGGCACGGCGTTTTCAAAGGTCGATCTGCCGGTGCTGGCCTGCCCGTACAATCTGGATCAGCTGACCGGCGCGGGCTGCTACTGGTTCAGCCACATCACGGAGCTGCTGGAGCGCCCGCCGTCGTACCTGTTCTGGCTGGTGGGCAGCTTCGCGACGTTTGCGCTGCTGTTCGGCAGGATGCTCTGCGGCTTCGTGTGCCCGCTGGGATTTTTGCAGGACGTGGCCCATGAGGCGCGGCAGGCGCTGCGCATTGAAGGAATGGCCTTCAATGAAAAGCTCTACGCCATGCTGCGGTTCGTCAAATGGGTCATGCTGGTGCTGTTCCTCGGCATCAGCCTGATCGGCGGCAGCTTCTGCGATTTCTGCCCGGCCGCCGCGCTGACCCCTGTGCTGGCGGGCTTCAAGATCAGTTTGTATTTCAGCGGCTTCATGATGATCGCGGTGATCGTCAGCGGCTTCTTCAAGCGGCGCTGCTTCTGCAACATCTGCCCGATGGGCTACCTGCTTGGCCTGCCGCACAGGGCGTCGCTGGCGCGTCTCAAGAAGGACGCCGTGGCCTGCACCGAGTGCGGCGCGTGCTACGAGGCCTGCCCGATGGGCATCAAGTCCGTTTTCACGGTCCGCGAGGGAAAGAACGAACGGGCCGTCGACGTGACGACGACGGACTGCATCTTCTGCGGCGAGTGCGTCCGCAAGTGCCCCGAGGACGGCGCATTGTACATGACGCTGGCCGGGGTGAAGCTGTACAGCGCCTCCCGGGAGGCGTTTATGAAGGATCAGACTGGAATCATCAACAGAAAGCGTGACAAGCATGGATAGATCGAACATCATACCGCTGTCCCCCATGGAGGCGCGCAGACGCGACCGCTTTGACCGCAAACAGACCGCCACCGCCGAAAAGACGCTTCGGCGCGTGCGGGAGCTGACCCACTGTCCCCAGGCGCTGACGCCGTTTCTGGACACGCTGTCACAGGTGTTTGTTGACCGGCAGGACGTCGTTCACCCGAAGGGCGTCCCTACGGTGGGCACCTACTGCGTGATGGTGCCGCCGGAGCTGATCTACGCCCAGGGCGCGATGCCGGTGAAGCTGTGCGGCGGCAGCTATACGGCCTTCGCCGTTGGCGACGACACCGCGCCCCGGGACGCCTGTCCGCTGGTCAAGGCCGTGATGGGCTTCGAGGACATCGACGCCATGCCTGCCTATCAGAACTGCGCGCTGATGGCCGTGCCCGTGACCTGCGACTGCAAGAAGAAGCTGGCGGGCTGGCTGTCGGAGCGCCGCCCCACGGCCATACTGCACGTGCCCGCCAACCGCGATCGGGACGCGGACATGGAGCGCTTCACCCGGGAGCTGTACGCCTTCAGCGACCGGCTGGCGGAGATCACCGGCGTGCCGCTGACCAGCGAGAACCTTTCGATGGCCTTCCACAGGCTGGCGGAGGCACAGACACAATTGTCCCGCTTCATCCATCTGCGACGAAAGCATCCCACGCTGATCCGCGGCGCCTTCGCCATGGCGGCGATGAACGCCATGAGCTACACCTGGGCGCCGCGGTGGACGAAGCAGCTTGCCCGGCTGAACGACGAACTGGAAGGACTTGCGCGTGCCGGCACCATGGCCGTGAAGGACAACCAGCCCCGCCTCCTGCTGACGGGTTCGCCGGTGATCTTTCCGAACTTCAAGCTGCCGCTGCTGATCGAGGAGATGGGCGGGCTGCTGGCCGCGGACGAGACCTGCATGGGCGAGCGCGGCCTCTACGACCCCCCGGCCATCGTCGATCCCAGCCTGAACGGCATGATGCGGGCGCTGGCGAACCGGTCCACGCGCCCCTGCACCTGCCCGACCTTCGCGGACAACCGCCGCAGGCTCTACCGCGTGCGGCAGATGATCGGCGACTACCGCATACAGGGCGTCGTCTATCACGTGCTGCGCGGCTGTCTGGTCTACGATTACGAATACGCCGCCATGGAGGCGGAGATGGAGAAGCTGGGCATCCCGATCATACGGGTGGAGACCGACTACAACGAGGAGGATGTGGAGCAGCTGCGCATCCGCATCGAGGCGTTCATCGAACTGATCAAGTATGGAGGAAATGACACATGAGCGTATACGCGGGCCTGGACGGCGGCTCCACCTATCTGAAGGCCGCCCTGATCGACCAAACGGGCAAGGTGCTGAACACCGGCGTGGTGTCCACCGGCATCGACAACAACGGCGCGGCGGAAGCGCTGCTCAAGCGCCTGACGCAGGAAAAAGGCATTGAAAGGATTGCCTATACCATGGCCACCGGCTACAGCCGGAAGATACTGGAGACCGCGGACGACGACGTGAGCGAGATCACCGCCCACGCCTACGGGGTGCGCGTCACCGCGCCGAAGGGCTACAAGCCCGGCATCATCGTGGACATCGGCGGGCAGGACAGCAAGGTCATCTACCTGGACAGCCAATATCACGTGAAGAACTTCACGATGAACGACAAGTGCGCCGCGGGCACCGGCAAGTTCATGGAGGTCATCGCGCAGATCCTGGAGACGACCATCGACCAGGTGGGGCCGCTGTCGCTTCAAAGCCACGCGCCCTGCGACATCAACAGCACCTGCGTGGTGTTCGCGCAGTCCGAGGTGATCTCCCTGGTCGCCCGGAAGTTCGACCGGCGGGACATACTGGCGGGCATGCACGCCTCGATGGCGCGGCGCGTGGTCAAGATGATCCGCAAGAGCGAGCTGGGCGGCGACATACTGATGACCGGCGGCGGCGCGCTGAACACCGGCCTGCGGCAGGCGTTTGAGGACGAGCTGATGCGGGACGTGTACACGGCCAACCATCCCCAGTTCAACGGGGCCATCGGCGCGGCGCTGATCGCCAGCGAGAGGGGGCGCTGAGCATGTTCGCGCAAGCCATCGCAAGCGCGGCCTCGGTGGGCCTGGGCTGCGGCGCGGGCTGCGGGTCGTCCGCCTCGGCGTTCCTGAGCACCTACGTGCTCTCCGAAGGGCGCGGCATGGGCTTCGCCCTGCGGCAGGTGCTGTCCTTCTATCTGGGCAAGCTCGCCGCCGTATTGTTGGTGTGCCTCGGCGGCGCGCTGGCCGGGCGAGCGCTCATTCAGTCGGACGGCACGCTGCTGGGCGTTTCCCTCGGCAAGGCCGTCTATGCCGTCATGCTGTGCGCCGCCATCCGGCTGATCTACGACTGGTTCCGGGAGCGGAAGGGCTGCGCCATCTGCCGCCATTGCGGCGGCAGGCTGAAGGCCGTCCCCTCCTTCGCCGTGGGCCTGGCCTACGGCCTCTCGCCCTGCGCGCCGCTGTTGATGGTGCTGGGCTACGCCGCCGCGCTGACCGTCCCCGCCGCGCTCATGCTCGGCACGGTGTTCGCGCTGGCCAGCTCGCTCGTCCCGGCGCTGCTGATCCTCGCCCTCGCCGGCGCGCTGTCCACAAAAATCACCGCGCAGCTGGGCAGGGCGCTGCCCCGGTTCCAGCTGGCGGTGTATGGGTTCTATCTGTTTTCCGCTGTATATGGATTGATGAAGTAAACAACAATAGGGTATCCGACCTCGCAGCGCTTGGTTCAGCTTTGTAAACGTATCGCTCAGCGGAACCGCCGCCGTCTTTCGCCTGCACAGGATCTTCTTGATCTTTGTTCCTGTTAATGGCTTAATACTTCCTGTAATTGATCTGGATTCAATATGTCAATAGCCGGAGGAGCATAAGAGATGACTTCCGCATTTTCCAGCCGTTTCAATTCCCTGTGAAGCGAGGGGCGGGATACATTCATCAGCATTGCCCATTTGGCAACAGAGCCAGGGATGCGCACCTGATTCTTCCCCGTCTGCCTTGCCTGTGTGAGAAGCCAGAAGGCGGCCTTCTGGGCGATCCCATTATAGGAGAGAAGCTCAAGTCGCTGCTGAAGCATGTATGTCGCGGACGCTATTTCTGTGGTGAAATTCTCAAGAATTCGAACGTCCCTCTGCATGAGCTTCAGAAGGTCATCCCTGCGGAACATCATCACCGTGACCGGTTCCAGCGAAACAACGTCGCAGGGGTATCTCTGGCTTTTTGAAAACACCGCGGCAGGTCCGATCATCTCACCGGGCACGCGGACAGACACATTGACCTGACTCCCATTCGGGAAAGACTTCTGTGCTTCGACACGTCCCTCCAGAATGATGCCGATCCGGTTGGCAGCTTCCAACAGATGAAATATGATCTCTCCCCTGTCGTAGCACTGTATGTGGTGCGGCGTCTCTTCCAACGCGGCTCTCAGCTTCGCCGCGGGCACTCCGGAAAACAGAGTGCTCTTCTCAAGCACAGAATAGTCCATAGCGATTCTCCCTTCGATCTGCCGATGCTTCTACTATACACCAAAATTGTTTTATCTGTGTATCCCCAGATACAGACAATTTTAAAAAATCAGATTATAATGACATCAGAAAGAGCGAGGAGGGAATCGTTATGATCCGAAAAATCATTCACATCGATGAAGAAAAGTGCAGCGGCTGCGGGCTGTGCGCCGAGGCGTGCCACGAAGGGGCCATAGAGATGGTCAACGGCAAGGCGAAACTGGTGCGTGAAAACTTCTGTGACGGCTTCGGCGACTGCCTGCCGGGTTGCCCGACCGGAGCCATCACCTTTGAGGAACGCGAGGCGCCCGAATATGACGAGAAAGCTGTACAGAAAGCAAAGGAGAAAAATAAAATGGATGAGATGAAACATATGCCCCATGATGGCGGCTGCCCCGGTTCCCGGATGATGCAGTTTGGGCAGAACACGGATGAAACTCCCATCCAGACCGGCAAGCCCGTCTCCCGGCTTGGCCAGTGGCCGTGTCAGATCAAACTGGTTCCGACGCAGGCTCCCTTCTTCAATGGCGCGAAGCTGCTGATCGCGGCGGACTGTACGGCCTATGCCTACGCCAACCTGCATGAGGACTTCATGAAGGGCAGGATCACGATCATCGGCTGTCCCAAACTGGATGCGGTGGATTATACTGAAAAGCTGACGGCGATCATCCGTGACAACGACATCAAGAGCGTGACCATCGTGCGGATGGAGGTGCCCTGCTGCGGCGGGCTGCAGAGAGCGGCAGAGACGGCGCTTCAGGCGAGCGGCAAGTTCATCCCGTGGCAGGTCGTCACGATCTCAAGGGATGGCAGGATTCTTGACTGAGGAGGCTTTCAGCATTTCCAGCGTCTTCCCGAGCGCCTGTATCTCTTTCTCGACGGCGGCTTTTCGCGTTTATAACAGCGAGCTTCGCCATCTCGCGCTCTCGGGCAAGGACCTCCGACTGTTCGCGGTCGCGCTGCGCCTGCCGCTGTGCCGCTTCACCTGTGAAGCGGATGAACCTGCCGACTGCCTGCGGATAGAC
>JAFYBB010000193.1 GCA_017540445.1 Clostridia bacterium
TCGTGATCAGCGCGATGACGGCCGCCACGCCGATCAGTATGCCCAGCACGGTCAGGAACGAGCGGGCCCGGTTGCCCAGGATGTTGGCAAGGGACATCCGGAAGCACTCCCCGATCATGATGACGGTGGAACGGATGGATTTAAGCATCGCTTGTGCTCCCCCCTTCGCTCAGTTCCCCGTCGATGATGTGCACCACCCGGCGGGCGTTCTTCGCGATGTTCATGTCGTGGGTGATCATGATGATCGTGCGGCCCTCGTCGTTCAGCTCCCGGAACAGCGCCATCACCTGCTTGCCGGTCTTCTGGTCCAGCGCGCCGGTGGGCTCGTCCGCCAGCAGCAGCGTGGGGTTGCCGGCCAGCGCCCGGGCGATGGCCACGCGCTGCTGCTGGCCGCCGGAGAGCTGGTTCGGCAGGTGCTCCATGCGGTCGGAGAGCCCCACGCGCTCCAGCAGCTCCCGCGCGCGCCTGCGGCGCTCCCGGGGGCCGACGCCGGCGTAGATCAGCGGCAGCTCCACGTTCTTCTGGGCGCTCAGCCGCGGCAGCAGCTGGGAGTTCTGGAACACGAAGCCGATCTCCTCGCTGCGCAGCCGGGCCAGCTCGGCCTCGGTCATCTCCTCCACCGGCTGCCCGTGCAGCGTGTAGTTGCCGGAGGTGGCCACGTCCAGGCACCCGATGATGTTCATCAGCGTGCTCTTGCCGCTGCCGGAGGGGCCCAGCACCGACAGGTATTCGCCCTCGTCGATGCTCAGGTCCACGTCCTTGAGGATGTGCGCCCGCTCCTCGCCCATCTGGTAGAACTTGTTGATCTTCTCCATCTTAAAGAACGGGCCCGTCGTCATATTCATATCCATATCAGTTGCTCCTGCCGGGGAAATCCCCGCCGCTGAAGCTGGGGCGCTCGCCGCTGGAGAAGTCCCGCATGTTGCTCCGGTCAAAGCCGCCGCTGCCGCCGGGGCCGCCCTGGGGCTGGTTGAACTGCTGGCCGCCGAACAGGCCGCTCAGCAGGCCCGCCGCGCCGCCGGTGGCGGTGGTCTCGACCTCCACGTACACCTCGTCGCCGTCGGAAAGGCCGTCGGTGATCTCGATGTAGTTGCCGTTGGACACGCCGGTGGTGATGGTCTTCTGCTCCAGCGCCCCGGCCTCGTTCTTCATCCACACGAAGGCCTGGTTCGTCGCGTCGAAGCTGATGGCGTCCACCTTCAGTATCACCACGTCCTGGGCCTCCTGCTGGGTGATGCTGACGGTCACCTGCATGCCGGGCAGCACCGAGGCGTCGTCCACGTCCACCAGCGCCGTGGCGGTGTAGTAGGCCACGTTGCCGCTGGAGGAGGAGATGTAGTCGATGGTCTCGATGGCCGATTCAAACCGCTTCTCGGTGGCGGTGGCCGTCACGGTGCAGGCCTGGCCGACCTGCACGTTGCCGATGTCGTACTCGTCCACGCGGAAGGACACCTTCATGTGCCTGAAGTCCGCGATCTGCACCAGCTCCTGGCCGACGGTCACCTCGTCGCCCTTTTCCACGTTCAGCTTGTTCACCCGGCCGTCAAAGCCCGCGGTGACGGTCTCGCCGTTGGACAGCCGCAGCAGCTTGTCATCTTCCTTGACCTCGTCCCCGGCGGCCACGTAGAGCGTCTTCACCGTGCCCGACGAGGACGCGGCATAGGTGGCGCTGTCGATCAGGCTCAGGTTGCCGCTGAACGACAGGGCGTTGGAGATGCTGCCGGTGGTGGCGGTATAGCTGTCGTAGGTGACGGTGTACTCCGCCTTCAGTGAATTGTACGCAAACCACATCGCCGCCGCCAGCAGCAGCAGTATCAGCAGGAACAGTATCAGCCGCCTGACGCGCCTTTTCCTGCGGGGCTTTGCCTGTCTTGTCATGGGTCGTCAACCGCCTTTCCCGATGGGCGCATTGCGCTTGTCATGGGATGATTGTATGCGACGAACCTAAATTCAACCTGAGAATGGGGCCGCCGTTTGTGAAAACACGCCGAAAGAAATGAAAACAAAGTGTGAACGCCCGGAATTAAACTACATTTAAGCTTGCTGTGCTACTATTATACGCGTAAAAACGCATCGGGGGAGGCTTCGGCATGCGGCTGCTGCTCGCGGAGGACGAACTGGCGCTGTCCAGGGCGATCACCGCCATACTGAAGAAGAACAACTACGAGGTGGACGCCGTGTACGACGGCGAGGCGGCGCTGGACTGGCTGGCCGCGAACAACTACGACGGCGCGGTGCTGGACATCATGATGCCGAAGCTGGACGGCATCAGCGTGCTTCGGCGCGTCCGGGCCGCCGGGAACGATCTGCCGATACTGCTGTTGACGGCGAAGTCCGAGGTGGACGACAAGGTGACGGGGCTGGACGCCGGGGCGAACGACTACCTGACCAAGCCCTTCGCCGCCCGGGAGCTGCTGGCCCGCATCCGCGCGATGACCCGCGCCCGGTCGGTCCAGAACACCTCGCAGATGCGCATGGGCAACATCTGCCTGGACCGGGCGACCTTCGAGCTGTCCTCGCCGGCGAACAGCTTCCGCCTGACCGGCAAGGAATTTCAGATGATGGAGCTGCTGCTGGCCAATCCGCGGCACCTGATCTCCACCGAGCAGTTCATGGAGCGCATCTGGGGCCAGGACAGCGACGCGGAGATCAACGTCGTGTGGGTGTACATATCGTATCTGAGGAAGAAGCTGGCGGCGCTGGGAGCCGACATACAGATCAAGGCCACGCGCAACGCGGGCTATTCGCTGGAGGAAAAGCCATGATCCGAAAGCTGAGGTTCCGGCTGGTGCTGGCGTCGATGCTGTCGCTTATGGCGGTGCTGGGCGTCATCGTGGGCGGGCTGAACGCGCTGAACTACCAGCGCATCGTCCGGGACGCGGACGGCATACTGGCGCTTCTGGCCCAGAACGGCGGCGCCTTCCCGGCCATGGACGAAAACTTCGAGTGGCCCGCGCCGGGGCCGGACTACCGGTCGCCGGAGCTGCCCTTCGAGCGGCGCTACTTCTGGGTGCTCCTGGACGCGGACGGCAATGTCCTGGAATCGGACACCCGCCGCATCACCGCCGTGGACGAAGCGGCCGCCCAGGCGCTGGCCGCCGGGGTGTTCGGCGGCGGCCGGGCGTCGGGCTTTGACGGCATCTACCGCTATCTGCGCGCGGAGGCGGACGGCGGCGCGCGGGTGATCTTTTTGGACTGCGGCCGGGAGCTGGCGCAGTTTCACGTGCTGCTGCGGCGAAGCGCCCTGGTCTGCGCCGTCGTGCTGGCGGCGGTGTTCCTGCTGATACTGCTGCTGTCCGGGCGCATCGTCCGGCCCATACTGCGCAGCTACGAGGCCCAGAAGCGCTTCATCTCGGACGCCGGCCACGAGCTGCGCACGCCCATCACCATCATCGACGCCGACGCGGAGCTTATAGAGATGGAGCACGGCGAGAGCGAATGGCTGGCCGACATCCGCCAGCAGACCGCGCGCCTGGCGGACCTGACCGGCGATCTGATCTTCCTGTCCCGCATGGAGGCGCCGGAGCCGGGCACGATGATCGAGTTCCCGCTGTCCGACGCGGTGGGGGAGACCGCCGCCTCGTTCCAGGCGCTGGCGCTGACCCGCGGCAAGACCTTCGAGATGGACGTGGAGCCGATGCTGTCCATGACCGGCGACGCCAAGCAGATCCGCCAGCTGGTCAGCATACTGCTGGACAACGCCATGAAGTACTCGGACGAGCATGGCCGCATCCGTCTGAGCCTCAGGCGCCAGGGCCGCTCGATCCGCCTGGAGGTGGAGAACAGCGTGGAATCCATTTCCCCCGGGCTGCTGGACAACATGTTCGAGCGCTTCTGGCGGGGCGACCCCTCCCGCAATTCGGCGGTGAAGGGCTACGGCATCGGCCTGTCCGTCGCCCGCGCGGTGGTCGCCGCCCATAAGGGACGAATCGCCGCCGTAGCGCCTGATTCACACACGCTGAGGATCACCGCGAGCTTTCCGGCGTGAGACGGAGATGACAATGGGGACGGTTTGCGTGGAAACAAACCATTTCGTACACCTGTGCTTCCCCACCGCAGTGGGGAAGTACCCGCGAAGCGGGGGATAGGGCACTCCAGACGAACCGCAGCGCACGACGATATGTTCAGGACCCCCACCACCGCAAGCGGTCCCCCTCTCCAGGGGCCTGCCAAACGCGCGCGCCCAATGCTGACGCATTGGGTCCCATCGCGCACGGACGGGCTCGTTCTCACTGAGGACCTCTTCCGGCGCTTCGCGCCACCTTCCCCAAAGGGGAAGGCAAGTCCACCGGACTGTTCTCCGGGCGCTCGAACCCATCTGCGGATGGGGAGGCAGGGAAAAGTGTAAAAGAATAATCAAGGGCTTGACAGGTGACCTTTCGTTCACTATAATAGGAGAACGAAAGATCACCTGCTGTGTATGGAGGTTATTACGACAAAAGACACAGAAGACGTGGCGGTTTATGGAAGGGAGGAGACAAAGCCATGAGGTGGTACATCAACAAGCTGACAGAACTGGATAACATGGCTCCGATCATTTCCGTGTGCGGGGATGACTGCGCGGTATGCCCCCGGTATTTGGCACAGACAGAGGAAGAACTGCACGAAACCGCGATCTTCTGGTATAAGGCCGGTTGGAGGGATCGAGTGGTCAGCAATGAGGAGATACGCTGTACCGGCTGCGGCTGTCGGCCCACGTGCAGCTTCATGCTGCTGCCCTGCACCCGGGAGCATCATGTATCCGCTTGCCGCGAATGCGATCAGTTTGAATGTGAGAAAGTCAAGAACACCTATGCCCGTTCGGAAGCGAAAAAGAGCCAGTGCGAGCAGGCCTGCGAATCTCCGGAGGAATTCCGAATGCTGTGCCGGGCGTTTTACGAAAAGGAGAAGAACATGCGATGGTGTTAGATGACAATGGGGACGGTTCTCACTGTCATCTTTTGGCTGAAAAAGATGACAGCGAGAACCGTCCCCGCTGTCATCGGCTGAAAAAGATGACAGTGAGAACCGTCCCCGCTGTCATCTTCTGGCTACTCTTTGCCCCACGCCTCGTACACCTCCGGCCTGTACCCCACCGCGGCGGCCTTGCCGTTGCGCACGATGGGCTGTTTGAGCACCTGCACATGCTCCAATAGCGCCTCCTCCTTCTGGGCGGGGGCGGCGTACTTGACCAGCGCCAGGGCGTCGCGGTCGCGGGCGTCCTCGTCGATCAGCGCGTCCAGGCCGCCGCAGGCCTGGGCGACGCGCTTCAATTCGCCCCGGCTGATGCCCTTGTCCAACAGATCGATGAACTGGGCCTTGATGCGGCGCTCCTTGAACCAGCGCTCGGCCTTGCGGGTGTCGCTGCTCTTCTTCGTGCCGAAGATCTGTATGTTCACGCTTTTGCCTCCTCCGCGTTCAACAGCTGGAAGTAGTGGTCGTGGGCCGCGTGGTATTCGCGGTTGAAGTCCTCGTCCTTGCCGGCGTGCAGCCGGGACACGTAGTCGTGGATCTCGTGCTTCAGGCCGGGGTTGGCGCGGGCGATGGTGAACACGCCCACGTTGGAGCAGATGTCGGAGATGCGCTCGATGTCCGACAGCAGGTTCAGAAATTCCGTGCCCGCCAGCACCGAGCACTTGCCCTGGCGCAGGCGCTCCAGGTGGTTCTGGCGCAGGGCGTTGACCATGTCGTCCACGACCTCCTCCAGCGGCTCGATGTGCTTGGCGGCCTTGGCGTCATAGCGCTCGAAGGTCCTGCCGGTGTAGCTGAGCACCGCGTTGATCAGATCGCGCACCACCTTCAGCTCCCGCAGCGCGTAGTCGGAGAAGGCCGCGCCGTTGCCGAACATCTCCTCGGCGTCCTCGGCGACGTTCATGGCGTGGTCGCCCAGGCGCTCAAATTCGGAGATCACCGAGTAGTAGTGGTTCATGGTCTCCACATGGGCCTCGGAGGTGATATGGGCCGAGATCTGCATCAGGTAGTTGCTGGCGTGGTCGGCCAGGGCGTCCAGCGCGTCCTCGTCCGCGCGAATCTGCGCCACGACGCCCGCGTCGAAGCGGTTGAGCACATCGAAGGCCCGGCCGATGTTGGTTCGGGCCAGGCGGAACATCTCCATCAGCACGTCGTAGCAGGCGTTCAGCGCCAGGCCCGGGGTGGCCAGGAACACCGGGTTCAGCGCATCCAGCGCGTGCGGCGCCGGCTTCCCCGGGGCCGGGCCCGCCGGCTCGGCGGCGTTGCGGACCAGCTTCAGGCTCAGCTTTTCAAACAGACCCATCGCCGGCAGCAGCAGCAGCGCGCTGGCCAGGTTGAACACGGTGTTCGTGTTGGCGATGGCGCCGGAGCCCACCGTGCTGTCCCACAGGCCGTCCAGCGCGCCCAGGCGCCGCGCCGCGGTGACGCCGATCAGTATCAGCGCGGTCTTGCCCAGGTTGAACAGTATGTTGGCCACGCCCACCCGCCGGGGGTCGGGCTTGGCGCCGATGTTGATGACGATGGCGGTGGTCACGCAGTCGCCCAGGTAGATGCCCATCAACACCGGGTAGACGGCGTTGAAGCGCAGAAGCCCCGACGTGGAGAAGGCCTGCAGTATGCCGATGGAGGCCGACGAGCTCTGCAGCACGAAGGACACCCCCAGGCCGATCGCATAGCCCAGCAGCGGGCTCTCGCCCAGCCGGGAGAACAGCGATTCGATGATGCCGGACTGGGTCAGCGCGCCCACGGCGTCGGTCATGTTGAGAAGCCCAGAGAACAGTATGCCGAAGCCGCTCACGATGCGGCCCACCTTGTCCGAATCGTTTTGCCGGTTGGTCATCACCA
>JAFYBB010000194.1 GCA_017540445.1 Clostridia bacterium
CCCACCCGCGGCATCGACGTCGGCGCCAAGTATGAGATCTACTGCATCATCAACGACCTGGCGGCGGCGGGCAAGTGCGTCGTGATGATCTCCTCGGAGCTGCCCGAGGTGCTGGGCATGAGCGATCGGATCTACATCATGAACGAAGGCAAGATGGTCGGCGAGATGAAGGCCAGCGAGGCCACCCAGGAGAACATCATGGCGCTGATCCTCCAGTCGGGAAGGGGTGCATGACGATGAATGAAAACAAGATGAGCGTAGGCGCGTTTTTCCAGAAATACACAATGGTGCTCGCGCTGGTTGCCGTGGTATTGTTCTTCGCCATCGCGACCGGCGGCGGTTCGCTGAAGCCCGGCAGCATCAACAACCTGATCTCCCAGAACGGCTATGTGTTCGTATTGGCCTCCGGCATGCTGTGCTGCATACTGACCGGCGGCAACATCGACCTGTCCGTCGGCTCGGTGGTGTGCTTCACCGCCTCCATCGGCTGCGTGATGATGGACAAGGGCGTCAACATGTGGCTGGCGGTGCTGGCCATGCTGGCCATCGGCCTGACCATCGGCGCGTTCCAGGGCTTCTGGATCGCCAAGATCCACGTGCCGGCCTTCATCGCCACGCTGTCCGGCATGTACGCCTTCCGCGGCCTGTCCAACGTGGTGCTGCAGGGCTACCGCGTGGACATCAGCAATGAACAGTTCCTGTTCCTGTTCGGCGGCGGCAGGGATTGCTACATCCCCGACTTCATCCGCCAGTGGATGGGCTCGGAGGGCAAGCCCAACCTGACCTGCGTGGTGTTCGGCATCGTCGTGGTGCTGATCTACATTCTGATGACCGCCCGGAAGATCATGGTGCAGAAGAAGCTGAACATCCACCAGTCGATACTGGGCCAGTGCGTGACCACCGGCGTGATCTGCGCGGTGATCCTGTTTTTGACCTGGCAGATGGCCAACTTCCGCGGCATCCCCACCGTGCTGATCTGGATCGGCCTGGTGCTGGGTGTCTACCAGTACATCACCACCAAGACGGCCATGGGCCGTCACCTGTACGCGGTGGGCGGCAACGAGAAGGCCACGGCGCTCTCCGGCGTCAAGACCCGCAACGTCTACTGGTTCGCCTACGCCAGCATCGGCCTGATGGCCGGCCTGGCGGGCATACTGACCGCCGCCCGCGCCAAGGGCATCGACCCCACCTACGGCGAAGGCTATGAGATGGACGCCATCGCTTCCTGCTTCATCGGCGGCGCCTCCGCCTACGGCGGCACCGGCAAGGTGACCGGCATGATCATCGGCGCCGTGCTGATGGGCGTCATCAACCAGGGCATGAACATGGTGGGCGTCGATTCCAACCTGCAGCGCGTGGTCAAGGGCCTGGTGCTGCTGGCGGCCGTGATCTTCGACGTCATGTCCAAGCGCCAGAAGCAGTAGGAAAGGAGGATGGCAAAACATGGAGAATAAAGTCGCCAATCAATCCACTATCAGAAAGCAAGACCCGATTGCCATGCTGAAAAAGAACGCCATGCTCATCATCCTGGTGCTGGTGTACCTCTTTTTCATCATCATGACGAAGGGCCGGATGTTCAAGCCGACCAGCTTCGCTTCGCTGATCAACCAGAACGCCTATGTGTACATCCTCGGCTGCGGCATGCTGATGTGCATGCTGACCGGCGGCAACATCGACCTGTCCTGCGGCGCCTTCGTGTGCCTGCTGGGCGCGGTGGGCGGCATACTGATGATGGTCTGGAAGTGGAGCACCGGCGCGTCGCTGCTGGCCATGCTGGCCATCGGCATCGCCTACGGCTGCGGGCTGGGCGCGCTGATCGCCTACGTGCACGTGCCGCCGTGGATCGCCACGCTGGCCGGCTACCTGGCCTTCCGCGGCCTGGGCACCTCCATACTGGGCGTGTCCTCCACGAACTCCATCTCCTTCACGGACAAGCCGGATTTCCTGAGGATCTTCTCCGGAACGCTGTTCAAGACCCCCGAGGGCCAGCTGAACATGCCCTGCATGATCGTGGGCGTCGTGGCCGCGGCGTTGGTCGTGCTGCTGATCTTCAAGAACCGCGCGACCCGCCTGAGGAAGGGCTATGAGGTCGACACGCTGGAGATGGACGCCGCCAAGAGCGTGCTCGGCGCGCTGGTCATACTGCTGGTCATGTACAAGCTGGCGCTGGCCGGCGGCATCCCCACCGTGCTGGTCTGGGTGGCCGCGGTCGTGCTGCTGTACGCGTTCATCACCAGCAAGACCACGATCGGCCGCCACTTCTACGTGGTGGGCGGCAACATCGAGGCCGCGCGCCTGTCCGGCGTGAACACCCGGCGCATCATGTTCATCGCCTACCTGAACATGGCGATACTGACCTCCATCTCCGCCATGACGGTGATCTCCCGCTTCACCGCGGCGAACGCCGACGCCGGCAAGAACTTCGAGATGGACGCCATCTCCGCCTGCGTGGTGGGCGGCGTGTCCGCCAGCGGCGGCGCGGGCACCGTGTTGGGCATGGTGATCGGCGCCACGCTGATCGGCGTGATCAACCTGGGCATGTTCCAGATCAACCTGGACGCCAACTACCAGCGCGTGGTCAAGGGCTTCGTGCTGCTGGCGGCCGTTGTGTTCGACATACTGTCCAAGAAGCGCGAGCGCTGATCGCGATTCGGATTCCAGGGGGAGGCTGTCTCAAAGAGGCGGCCTCCTTTCTTGGAGGAGGGAATAGGCAATAGGGATTAGGCAATAGGGAGTAGGGAGTAGGGAGTAGGGAGTAGGGAGTAGGGAGTAGGGACCCGGGACTGAGAGGGAACAGGGGACAGGGGACAGGGAACAGGGGACAGGGGACAGGGGTGCCGTGCGTGAGTCACGGGGACAGGTTCCTTGACTCATTCTGAGTCGTGACACCTGGGACGGTTCTCACTGTCATCTTTTGGGCCGGATTGCCGCCGGTGGCGGTATGGTATGGGAGGAATGAACATGCTGGATGAAAGACAGCTCAACGCGATCGCGGACCTGCGGCACCGGCTGCACGGCTGCCCGGAGCGGTCCGGGTGCGAGCGGCGCACGCTGGGGGCGATACGCTCGTTTTTGGAGGCGAACACGTCGCTGCGCGTTGAGGACAGGGGCGGGTGGCTGCTGGCGGCGCACGTTGAGGGCGAGGGCCTGCCCGGGGTCGGCTTTCGGGCCGACATGGACGCGCTGCCCATGCCGGGCACGCGGGACGCGGCCTGTCACCGCTGCGGCCACGACGGCCACAGCGCGATACTCTGCGGGCTGGCGCTGCTGCTGGAGGGCCGGCGGCTGGGGAAGAACGTGTACCTGATCTTCCAGGCCGCGGAGGAGACCGGCGAGGGCGCGAAGCGCGTGGCCGACACCTGGCCGGGGCTGCGGGCGCTGTCGGCGCTGTACGCGCTGCACAACATACCGGGCCACCCCAGGGGCTCGGTGCTGGTGCGCCGGGGCTGCTTTGCCTGCGCCTCCTGCGGCCACGTGGTGCGCGTCGAGGGGCGGCCCGCCCACGCGGCCTATCCCGGCGACGGCGCGAACCCCATCGCGCTGTTGTGCCGGCTCATGCTGGCGGTGCCCGGCATGATCGACGACATACTGGACGGCGACGGCAGGCTGCTGATGCGCACGCCCATCGGCCTGATCGCCGGCGGCGAGGACTTCGGCATATCCGCGTCTTCGGGCCGGCTGAACCAGACGCTGCGGGGCCATCGGCAGTCGGACATCGACGCGCTGATCGCGAAAATCGAGGCCTTCGCCGAGATCGGCTGCCGGGAGGCGGGACTGCGCTGTTCGTTCGAGCTGCGGGACGTGTTCCCCGACACCACCAACGACGATGCAGCGGTTGACCGGGCGCTGGACCGGTTCCGCGCCGCCGGGCTTCCCGTGGTGGCGCTTAACGAGCCGATGCGCTGGTCCGAGGACTGCGGCTGGCTGCTGAAGGCCGCGCCGGGCATGTTCTTCGGCATCGGCGCGGGGGAGGACGCCCCCGGCCTGCACACCGAGGGCTACGCCTTCGACGACGCGCTGATCGCCCCCGCGGTCCGGGCCTTCGAAGCGCTGCTGTAAACGGTGGATGGAATAGGGGACGGTTCCTTATTCCACTTTCAAAGTGGAATAAGGAACCGTCCCCTATTCCGTTTTGGGCGCTATTCCTCGCCGGAGGCCGCCTGGGCCCAGGTGCGCAGCGCCTCGTAGGAGTCGATGCGCTCGCCGTTGGGGGCGATGCGGTCGCGCACCTCCACCGGCAGGCCCTTGAAGAAGTCCAGCGCGGCTTCGTCGTGCTTCAGCAGCTCCGCCAGACCCGAATACTTGGGATAGCCCATGAATCATCACCTCATGGACAGTATGCCCCGCTGTTCAAACAATCATGAGCGCTGAAAAATGGATTTTTCAGCGCTCATGAAACTGAATCATCTTCCTGCCTTCAGCACGCCCTGGCTGTAGCGGGCGTTCAGCAGCTCCCGGATGCGGTTCATGCACAGCTGCATGTTGCTCTGGGCCAGGTCGGTGGGGGTGTTGTTGGCGTAGGCCGACTCGTAGCCGGTGAAGGCGCTGGTCAGGTCGTTGATGTCCGCCTCGGAGAGCACCGCGTACCGGGCGCCGTAGGTCTGGGCCAGCAGGTTGTTCAGCGTGATCGAGGCGACGTAGTAGTCCCGCATCTTGGGCAGTATCACGCCGCGCACGTCGGTGTTGGGCACGGCGGTCATGTCGAAGGTCTGGGTCAGTATGTACAGGTTGGAGTACAGGGCCTCGCCCGTTTTGTTGCGCGCGGCGGTGTATTGTCTCTGCATATTCGATCGCATACCGATGGATATGCACAGCGCTGCAATCAGCACGACGATCAGGGCGAGCGCCGAGATCAGCAGGGCCTTTCTTCGCGCGCTCAGCGCTGAAAAGGCGCGTAAATCAGCTTTGACATTCTCCATACAAGGTCCTCCAAAAGGTTGGTCATATCCCTGTTATATGCGCGTCGGTCACTGTATATGCATTGCATATGTAAATATTTATACGACGCATTTCCTGCAAAATCCTGCATTTCATTGTGAAAACAAATGCATATATGCAACGAATATACAGCTGAATATACCTTTTTTTATACAGCGCGTCACAATTTGCGCAAGGGAGCGTTCCATTGAAGTCGCAATCATTCCCGCGCCGCGGGGCGGCCTGTGTGTTAAGAACCGTAAATTCCCAAAGTAACGTCCACAGTGGGAAAGGGGTGGACGAAAGCCTGGGAAAAGGGTGGAAATAAGAACGAGAAAACAAGAAGGATTAATAGCCGAAGGACAAAAAGGCGGCTCAAAGCAGAGAGAAAGGCAGAG
>JAFYBB010000018.1 GCA_017540445.1 Clostridia bacterium
GGGGGCATTGGCGTTGACGTAATAAATCATGAAATACCTCCTCGGTCCAGCCGTCTCAATCCCTGTTCCCTGTTCCCTGTTCCCTGTTCCCTGTTCCCTACTCCCTGATCTCCGCCTTGCCGCCCAAATACGGCCTGAGCGGTTCGGGGATCCGTATGCTGCCGTCGGCCTGCAGATTGTTCTCCAGGAACGCGATCAGCATGCGGGGCGGGGCCACCACGGTGTTGTTCAGCGTGTGGGGCAGGTACTTCTTGCCGTCCGCGCCCTTCACGCGGATCTTCAGCCGCCGGGCCTGGGCGTCGCCCAGGTTGGAGCAGCTGCCCACCTCGAAGTACTTCTGCTGGCGGGGGCTCCAGGCCTCCACGTCGCAGCTCTTCACCTTCAGGTCGGCCAGGTCGCCGGAGCAGCACTCCAGCGTGCGCACCGGGATGTCCATGCTGCGGAAGAATTCCACGGTGAGCTGCCACATGCGCTCGTACCACTTCATGCTGTCCTCGGGCTTGCAGACCACGACCATCTCCTGCTTCTCGAACTGGTGGATGCGGTACACGCCGCGCTCCTCGATGCCGTGGGCGCCCACCTCCTTGCGAAAGCACGGGGAGTAGCTGGTCAGCGTCTGGGGCAGCTCGCTCTCATCCAGCATCTGGTCGATGAACTTGCCGATCATGCTGTGCTCGCTGGTGCCGATCAGGTACAGGTCCTCGCCCTCGATCTTGTACATCATGTTTTCCATCTCGGCGAAGCTCATCACGCCGGTGACCACGTTGCCGTGGATCATGAACGGCGGCACGTAGTAGGTGAAGCCGTGGTCGATCATGAAGTCGCGGGCGTAGCTGAGGATCGCGCTGTGCAGCCGGGCGATGTCGCCCTTCAGGTAGTAGAACCCGTTGCCGCTGGTGCGCCGGGCGGCGTCCAGGTCGATGCCGTTGAGCCGCTCCATGATGTCCACGTGGTAGGGGACCTCCCACTCGGGCACAACCGGCTCGCCGAAGCGCTCGTTTTCCACGTTTTCGCTGTCGTCCCTGCCGATGGGCACGGAGTCGTCGATGATCTGGGGGATCACCAGCATGCGCTTTCTGATCTCCTCGGCGTACTCCGCTTCCTTCTGCTCGATGGCAGCCAGCTCGTCCTGCATGTCCTTGACCTGCTGCTTGGCGGCCTCGGCCTCGTCCTTTTTGCCCTGGCCCATCAGCGCGCCGATCTGCTTGCTGATCTTGTTGCGCTGGGAGCGCAGGTAGTCCGCCCGCTGGATGGCCTCGCGGTTGGCCTTGTCCAGCGCCAGCACCTCGTCCACCAGCGTGAGCTTTTCGTCCTGAAACTTTTTACGGATGTTCTCGCGCACCAAATCGGGGTTGGTGCGGATCAGATTGATGTCCAGCATGTCGGTACAGCCTCCTTTGAATTGGCTTCATTATATGCCTTTTATCGGGGCATTGCAAGTAAAGAATTCCCTACGCCCAGTTCCCGTCGCGGAACACCGGCACGGTCCGGCCGTCGCGGGTAATGGCGTCGATGGAAAGGTCGGCGGTGCCGATCATGAAGTCCACGTGGATCATCGAATCGTTGACGCCCAGCGCCCGGCATTCCTCCAGGGTCATGCTCTCAAAGCCGCTGATGGTGTCCGCAAAGCCCATGCCCAGCGCCAGGTGGCAGGCGGCGTTCTCGTCGAACAGCGTGTTGTAGAACAGCAGGCCGCTGTTTTGGATCGGGGAGTCGTAGGGCACCAGCGCGCACTCGCCCAGGTAGGCACTGCCCTCGTCCATCGTGATGATGTGGGTCAGGGCCTCGTTGTTCACGTCGGCGTGCCACTCCACGGCCTTGCCCTCATGGAATCGTATCCAGAACCGGTCAATCAGCTGGCCGTTGTAGCTGAGGGGCTTGGAGGCGTACACGACGCCCTCGGCCATGCCCCGCATCGGGGAGATGAAGCACTCCTCGGTGGGGATGTTGGGGTTGAAGAACACGCCGGAGAGCGTGGTGTCGCCGCCGCCCTTGAATTGGGCCTGGGGGATCATGCCCACGGTCAGGTCGGTGCCGTTGGAGGCGGTGTAATGGAGTCTGTCGATGCCCAGCGCGTTGAGCTGCGCGCAGTGCCCGGCCAGCGACCGGTTGTGCGCCGCCCAGGCGGCCACGGGGTCGCCGTCCACCCGGCTGGCGGCCAGTATCGCCGCCCACAGCCTCTCGACGGCCTGATGCCGGGAAAGGTCCGGGAACAGCTTCTTCGCCCAGGCCGCGCCGGGCACCGCCGCGATGCACCACTGGTGTTTGTTCTCCATCTGGTCGCGATAGCCCTTGATCAGCGGGAGTTTGCGCTGCCGGGACAGGGCCAGCTTCTTCTGGTTGATGCCCTTCAGGCCGTCCGGGTCGTCCGAATCCAGGAAGATCCGGCAGGGCAGCTTGTCCACCCAGTGCTTCCAGCGGGCCTCCTGATAGTCCGTCAGCTCGGACAGGCACTTCAGCGACTGGTGCCGCACGTGCAGCTTCTCCAGCGGCTGGTGGTACCACTCCACCTCCACGCGGCTGGCGCCCCGCTTGTAGCAGGCGTCCACCACCATGGCCACGAAGTCGGGCTGGTCCAGACCGGCGGTGATGAACACCTCCTGGCCCTTCTGCACGTTCACGCCGGTCTCGGCGATCAGCCGGGCGTACTGTTTGAGAATCGTCTTGTTCATGGAAATGCCTCCGTAAGTCTTTTTCATCCCTATAACCATAGCCCATTTCCCGGCGTGTGGCAATCCCTTTCGGCGGATTTACCGATTAAATAATCGTAAACGGGCGGCGCGGCTTTACATCGCGGCCCGGTTTTGATATACTTTTCACAGAAGACCGCCTGTATGAGGGGGAATGGCCCGTGAACATCGGCATACGGCTGCACGATACCGCGCCCGGCACGCTGGAGGAGCGGCTGGACTTCGCGAAGGCCCAGGGCTTTGCCTGCGCCCACCTGGCGCTGAGCAAGGTGCTGCCCGGCTTTGCCATGCCGGACGCGCCGCGGCTGCTGGCGGACGGCGCGCTGGCGGAGCGGGTGCGGACCGCCTTTGAAGGCCGCGGCATGGGCTGCGCGGTGCTGGGCTGCTACCTGAGCCTGGCGGACACGGACGCCGAAGCGCTTAAGCGCACCCAGGCCGTCTACCGGGCGCACCTGCGCTTTTGCCGGTCGATCGGCGCGGGCGTGGTGGGCACGGAGACGCCCCCCGCGCCGTCGCTGCGGGCAAGTCCGACGGACCTGGCCTCGGAGGAGGCCTTCCGGCTGTTCGTGAACGGCGTCCGTCCCGTGGTCCGCTGGGCCGAGGAGGAGGGCGCGGCGCTGGCCATCGAGCCGGTGTGCAACCACATCATATCGACGCCCGAGCGCGCCGAGCGCCTGCTGGAGGCGCTGGCTTCCAACAGCGTGTCGATCATACTGGACGCGGTGAACCTGCTGTCCAGCGACATGACCGACCGCGCGGACGGCGTGATCGCCAACGCCATCGCCCGCCTGGGGGATAAGGTGAGCGTGTTGCACATGAAGGACTTCATAGACGCGCCGGGCGAGGCCAGGCCGCGCCCCGTGGCCTGCGGCGCCGGGCGCATGCGCTACGGCGCGCTGCTTGAACTGGCGAAGCGGCGCGACCTGCCGATGACGCTTGAGAACACTGTGCCCGAGAACGCCGAGGCCGCGCGGCTGTGCCTGGAGGCCATCGGGGCGGGATTGCGGGCGGACCGGCCCGTTGAGGAGGATGCGATATGATCAGATACACCGTCGCGAAGGACGGCAGCGGAGACTTTACCTCGGTGCAGGCCGCCGTCGACGCGCTGCCCGAGGGCAACCGGGAGGGGGCGGAGCTGTTCATCCGCGCCGGCGAGTACCGGGAGCGGGTGGTGATCCACCGGCCGAACGTGCGCCTGGTGGGTCAGTCCCGGCAGGGCACCGTGATCGTCCACGCGGCCTGGGCGAAGCAGCTGAACCCGGACGGCGCGCCGAGGACCACGTTTTTGTCCTTCGCGCTGCTGGCCGCCGCGCCCGACGTCACCGTGGAGAACCTGACCATCCGCAACGACGCGGGGGACGGCCGCCGGGTGGGCCAGGCGGTGGCGGTGTACGCCGCCGGGGACCGGGGCGTCTGGCGGAACTGCGACTTCATCGCCTGCCAGGACACGCTGTTCTGCGGACCGGTGATGCAGAACGTGCTGGACGACGTGGCGCCCTACGCCTGCGACGCGGAGCGCGTGCCCTCCGTGTGCGACTGCCCGCCGACCCGCAGCCGGCAGTACTTTGAAAACTGCTTCATCCGCGGCGACGTGGACTTCATATTCGGCCCCTACCGGTGCTGGTTCGAGGGCTGCACGCTGTACATGAACGCCCGGGGCGGCTGGTACACCGCGGCGAACACCGCCGAGGGCCAGCCCTGGGGCCTGGTGTTTCACCGTTGCAGGCTCACCGGCGAATGCGAACCGGGCATGGGCTTCCTGGGCCGCCCCTGGCGCGCCTTCGCCCGCACGCTGTTCATCGGCTGCGACATGGACGAGTGCGTCAGCCCGCAGGGCTTTACCGACTGGGACGAGATCCGGGTGGTCACGGGCCGCCTGGGCGAGTGGGGCACCACCGGCGCGCGGGCGGACCAGACCGCGCGCCACCCGATGCAAAGGCGCCTGACGGACGATGAGGCCCGGGCCGTCGAGCCCCGGACGGTGCTCTCCGGCTGGGACCCGGTTCAGGGCGAAAAACAACAGAGCGTGGAGGTATGCGGCATGGAGGGCGTCAACGCGTTTATCGAGTCTTTTCTGGAGGGGTATCAGCCCTACAAGCGCTATTGGAACTACGAGGACGGCTGCGTGCTGAAGGGCTGCGCCGACCTGTACCGGGCCGCCGGCGACGGGCGCTGCCGGGCCTATGTGCTGGACTACCTGGCCCGCTTCGTCGAGCCGGACGGCGCGATCCCCAATTTCCAGACGGACAGCTACAGCATCGACTCGATCAACTGCGGCAAGGTCCTGTTCTTCGCCCTGGACGAGACCGGGGACGAGCGCTACCGCCGCGCGGCGGACTTCCACGCCCGGCGGCTGGAAGGGCATCCCCGCTGCGCCTGCGGCAACTACTGGCACAAGGAGATGTACCCGGACCAGATCTGGCTGGACGGCCTGTACATGGCCCAGCCCTTCCGGGCGGAGTACGACGCCCGCTTCGGCGGGGGCCGGGACGCCGCGGACATCGCCGGGCAGTTCAAGAACGTGCGCAAATACCTGTACGTGCCGGAGAAGGGGCTGTACGTGCACGCCTGCGACATGGCCCGCAAGCAGCCCTGGGCGGACCCTGAGACCGGCAAATCCCCCAACTTCTGGCTGAGGTCCATGGGCTGGTACCTGATGGCGCTGATCGACTGCCTGGAGCTGATGGACAGGCAGCTCTACGAGCACTGGCGCGCGCTCCGGGATCTGTTCGTGGAGGCGATCGACGGCATCGCCCGCTGGCGCGACCCCGAGACCGGCCTGTACTTCCAGGTGATCGACCGGGCGGACGTCGAGGGCAACTACCTCGAGACCTCCGGCAGCGCCATGGTGCTCTACGCGATGCTCAAGGGCGTGCGGCTGGGCCTGCTGGACGGCGAGAAGTACCTTCAGGACGCCCGGCGCGGCTTCGAGACGCTGACGGCGCTGAAGCTGCGCCGGGGCGCGGACGGCGTTTGGCACCTTACTGACATCTGCAAGGTGGCGGGCCTGGGCCCCGGCGAGAAGCGGGACGGCAGCGTGGCCTACTACCTGAGCGAGCCCCGGGTGGCCGACGACGCCAAGGGCGTGGGCCCGTGGATGATGGCGCTGGCCGAGTACCGGAGAAGCCAGCCGTGAGGTGCCTGTGCGTGACCGCCCGCAGCTGCACGGTGCTGCTGGACGGGGCGGGGGATTACTTCGCGGCGTCGCCTGCGCGGCTGAAGCTCAACGGCGCGGACCTGGGCGAGGAGCGCAGGTCGGTGGCCACGCTGTTTGACCTGTGGCCGGACACCGACTATTGCCTGGAGGTCCGGCGGGGGGACGCGCCGCCTGTGGAACTGCGCTTTCGCACCGCCGCCGAGAAGTGTACGCTGAACGCGCGCCGCTTCGGGGCCGCCGGGGACGGCCTGAAGGACGACACCGCGGCCATCCAGGCGGCGATACTGTGCTGCCCGCCCGGGGGCAGGGTGCTGCTGGACGCCGGGGACTACCGGACCGGCCCGCTGTTTCTGAAGAGCCACATTACGCTGGAGCTGAAGCGGGGCGCGGCGCTGCGGCTGATCACGGACCGAAGCCGCTTCCCGGTGCTGCCCGGCGCGACCCCCGACACCAACGGCCCGGGGGAGACGCTGCTGGGCAGCTGGGAGGGCAACCCGCTGGACAGCTTCGCCGCGGCGCTGAACGGCATCGGCGTCGAGGACGTGCGGCTGATCGGCGAGGGCGTGGTGGACGGCTGCGCCCAGACGGGGGACTGGTGGATCGACCCCAAGCGGCCCCGGGGCGCGTTCCGGGGGCGGCTTCTGTACCTGCGGGACTGCCGGAACGTCGTCGTGCAGGGCCTGACCTTCCGCAACAGCCCGTCCTGGAACCTGCACCCCTGCTTCAGCGAGGACCTGGGCTTTTACAACATTTCCGTGGAGGCCCCCGCCGACAGCCCCAACACCGACGGCTTCGACCCGGAGAGCTGCCGGGGCGTGCGGGTGTACGGCGCGCGCTTTTCGGTGGGCGACGACTGCGTCGCCATCAAGTCCGGCAAGCTGTACATGGGCATGAAGTACCGCCGGCCCTGCGAGGATGTGGAGATCGCCTGGTGCGCGATGCTGGACGGCCACGGCGGCGTGACCGTGGGCAGCGAGATGTCCGGCGGCGTGAAGAACGTGTGGGTGCACCACTGCCTGATGCGGGGCAACGACCGGGGCCTGCGCGTCAAGACCCGCCGGGGGCGGGGCGAGAGGGGCGTGGTGGACGGCATACGCTTCGAGGACGTGCGGATGGAGCGCGTGAAGGCCCCACTGGTGGTCAACTGCCTGTACTTCTGCGACCCGGACGGCCACGCCGAATGGGTCCAGTCCCGCGCGGCAAGGCCCGTGGACGAGACCACGCCCCGCGTCGGCGAGATCGCCTTCGAGCGCGTCACGGCCGCCGGCTGCTCGGCCTGCGCGGCCTACGTGCTGGGCCTGCCGGAGCGCCCGGTGGAGCATGTGGCGCTGCGGGACTGCGCGTTTGACTTCGATCCCAACGCCCGCGCCATGCGGCCCGCCATGGCCGAAGGCGTGGAGATGTGCCTGCGCCGGGGCGTCGTGGCCCGCTTTGTAAAGCGCCTGACGCTGGAAAACGTGCGCATCATGGGCGCCCGGGGCCCGGACGTGGTTCATGAAGCGGATGGGAACGGCTAAAAATGTCTGCAAGTTTGTAAAAGTTGTCCATCGAATTGCGAAAAACGATTGACAAAGCTTTGCGATTTTGTTATCATAATTAAGGTAACAAATTACCTTTTTTCTTGTGGGCGGAAGCCCTGAATCATCCGGAAAACCGGAACAACAAGACAAGGAGAGGACGAGAACATGAAGAAACTGATCGCTGTTGTGCTGTGCCTGGTGCTGGCGCTGTCCTGCACCGCCGTCGCCGTGGCCGAGGAGATTAGCATCTCCTGGTGGGGCGGAGATTCCCGCCACGAGGCCACCCAGAACGCCGTCGCCGCCTTTGAGGCCGCCGAGGGCGTCACCGTGAAGACCCACTACGCGGCCTGGTCCGGCTGGGAGGAGACCATGAGCGGCTCCTTCGTGGCGGGCAACGCCGAGGACGTGGATATGGTCAACTGGAACTGGTTGTTCTCCTTCGTGGACGAGAACGGCGAATCCTACTTCATGGACCTGAACGAGCTGGCCGACACCATCGATCTGACCCAGTGGAGCGAGAGCATGCTGAACGCCTGCACCGTGAACGGCAAGCTGCTGGCCCTGCCGAACGCGCTGACCGGCCGCATCTTCTACTGGAACAAGACCACCTTCGACCAGGCGGGCGTGGAGCTGCCCACCACCTACGCGGCGCTGCTGGAGGCCGGCAAGACCTTCCAGGAGAAGCTGGGCGACGACTACTATCCGCTGGCGCTGGGCGCGTATGACAAGATGATCCTGATGGTCTACATGCTGGAGAGCAAGTACGGCAAGGCCTGGGTCGTGGACGGCGCGCTGAACTACACCGTCGAGGAGATCGCCGAGGGCATCCAGCTGATCCAGGGCCTCGAGGACAACCACGTCATCCCCACCGCCGAGACTCTGGCCGGCGACGGCGCGGACTCCCTGGACAAGAACGACAAGTGGATCACCGGCAAGTACGCCGGCGTCTGGGAGTGGGATACCTCCGCTTCCAAGTGCCAGAACGCGCTGGCCGAGGGCCAGGAGTTCGTGGTCGGCGAGGAGCTGACCGACCTGGGTGAGTTCAAGGGCGGCTTCACCAAGGTGGCCCACGCCTTCGCCATCTCCCGCAACACCCAGAACGCCGAGCTGGCCGCGAAGCTGATCAATTTCATGAACAACGAGGATGAAGGCATTCGCGCCCGCAAGAGCGAGTACGGCATCCCCGCCTCCGCCAAGGGCCTGGCCCTGTGCAAGGAGGAGGGCCTGATCAATCCCACCGTGGCCGAGGCCAACGGCAAGATCCTGGCCTGGTGCTCCTTCCCGCTGGATCCCAAGTTCGAGGACGGCGCGCTGAAGAACACCGACGGCGTGTATCAGGAGGTCTTCGAGGGCCTGTCCTACAAGGACTACTCCGTCGAGGAAGCGGCTCAGGTGCTGTACGACGGCGTGACCGCCGTGCTGGCAAAGTAATTGATTCACCGATGGCACTGGCCGAAGCGGCAAGCGTCCGCTTCGGCCATCGTTTGCAAACGTCAAGGGGGAAGTGCGCATGCAGAGCATCAGGCCCGGAAGGCGGCGCTCCAGGCTGGAGCAGGGCTACTGGGGATTTATACTGATCATGCCGTGGCTGATCGGCTTTTTGATATTCAAGGCCTATCCGTTCCTGTCGTCGCTGTACTACAGCTTCACGGACTGGAACCTGTTCAAGGGCGGCAGCTGGATCGGCATACAGAACTATGTGACGGCGTTCACCACGGCCAAGAACCTGAAGGCGCTGCGGGTGACGTTCATCTACGCGTTCATGACGGTGCCGCTGAAGCTGGCCTTCGCGCTGTTCATCGCCTACATACTGAACTTCAAGATCAAGGGCGTGGGCCTGTTCCGCACGGCCTACTACATCCCCTCGATACTGGGCGGGTCGATGGCCATCGCGGTGCTGTGGCGCGCCATGTTCAAGAACGACGGCGTCGTGAACCGCATACTGACGATACTGGGCCTGGACAACGTGAACTTCCTGGCCGACAAGACCTGGGCGCTGGTCATCATCTGCCTGCTGCGCGTGTGGCAGTTCGGCTCGCCGATGGTGCTGTTCCTGGCGGCGCTGAAGGGCGTGCCGGAGGAGCTGTACGAGGCGGCCTCCATCGACGGCGCCACCAGCGGCCGGCAGTTCGTGAAGATCACGCTGCCGCTGATCTCCCCGGTCATATTCTACAACCTGGTCACCCAGCTGGTGCAGGCCTTCCAGGAGTTCAACGGCCCCTACATCATCACCCAGGGCGGACCGCGAAACGCGACGACGCTGATCTCGCTGATCGTGTACAACTCCGCCTTCTCGGAGTACAACGTGGGCATGTCCTCGGCCATGGCCTGGATCATGTTCGTGATCGTGATGATCTTCACCGCCATCTCCTTCAGCACCCAGAAGAAGTGGGTCTACTATTCCGATGAGAGGGGGGACAAGTGATGTCCGCGTCGATACTTGTCTTTCTGATCCTCGGCCTGGCGCTGGTGGGCTTCGGCGTGATCGGCATGGCGAACGTAAACAGTGAGGCGACGGGCTTTCTGGCCGCGCTGGCGCAGAACCGGAACCTGTACCTGTTCCTGGGGATATTCGTGCTGGCGGTGGTGCTGTACCGCATCGCCTACAACCGCAGCACCACCCAGATGAGGCACGTGCTGTCCACGGTGGTGCGCTATCTGATACTGATCGCCGTGGGCATACTGATGGTCTACCCGCTGCTGTGGATGGTGGGCGCCACGTTCAAGGACAACGTGGAGATATTCACCTCCATCGGCCTGATTCCAAGGCACGCCACCCTCGAGGGCTACAAGGCGGCCATGAACGACTACGGCGGCGACATCAACATCTGGAAGGCCATGCTGAACACCTACAAGTACGTGCTGCCCAGGGTGGTCTTCACGGTGCTGTCCTCCACGGTCACCGCCTACGGCTTCAGCCGCTTCAACTTCCGGGGCCGCAAGCTGCTGTTCGCGCTGCTGCTGAGCACGCTGTTCTTGCCCCAGGTGGTGCTGAACATCCCCCAGTACCTGATGTACAGCAAGTTCGGCTGGGTGGATTCCCCCCATTACCTGGCGCTGATCGTGCCCTCGCTGTTCGCCCAGGAGACCTACTTCGTGTACATGCTGATCCAGTTCATGCGCGGCATACCCCGCGATCTGGACGAGGCCGCCAAGATCGACGGCTGCGGCGTGATGAAGACGCTGGCGCTGGTGCTGGCGCCGATGCTGTGGCCCGCGATGGTGTCCGCGGCGCTGTTCCAGTTCATGTGGAGCAGCAACGACTTCATGGGCCCGCTGCTGTACGTGAAGACGCCCGCCAACTACCCGGCGACGCTGTTCGTCCGCCTGTCGATGGACGGCGATTCCGGCTTCAACTGGAACCGCGTGCTGGCGATCTCGCTGATCTCCATCATCCCGTCGCTGGTGGTGTTCTTCATGGCCCAGAGCCAGTTCATGGACGGCATCACCGCCGGAGCGGTGAAGGGGTGAGCATTCCCGGGGGCTGTTGCGACAGCCCCCTTTGAGTGAGGAGTGAGGAGTGAGGAGTTAGGAGCGGCGGTGCAAATCCCTGACGGGATTTGTTCGATTCAATGGTGGAACGCCGGGCAATCCAAGCTTCCCCATCCGCAGATGGGGAAGTACCCGCGAAGCGGGGGATAGGGCGCTCTTACATTGCGAAACAATTGAACGATTCGTAGAAGTCCCCTATCGGCCCTTCGGGCCACTTCCCCGTTGCGACGGGGAAGCAAAGCTATTGTGCTCCTAACTCCTCACTCCTAATTCCTCACTCCTCACGCGTGTGTTCAAACCACTGAAATCCGCAAAAGCCCGAAAGGGGCTGTTGCATTGTTGTGCAACAGCCCCTTTTGTTGGGTTATAGCGGGTGGTGGCAGGCGCACAGCCTTCCCGGCTCCAGTTCTATGAGCTCCGGCGGCTCCCGGCGGCATTTGTCGTCGGCGTAGGGGCAGCGGGGGTGGAAGCGGCAGCCGGCGGGCGGGTTGACGGGGCTTGAGACCTCGCCGGTGAGCATGGCGCGCGCCTCGTCCCGGCGGCCCGGGTCGGGCTGGGGCACCGCGTCCAGCAGGAAGCGGGTGTAGGGGTGGCGCGGCGCGGCGTAGAGCGCCTCGGTGCCGGACAGCTCGCAGATTCGGCCCAGGAACATCACGATCACCCGGTCGGACAGGTAGCGCACCACGTTCAGGTCGTGGGAGATGAACAGATAGGTCAGGTGGGACTGGGCCTGCAGGTCGCTGAGCAGGTTTAAAATCTGCGCCTGGATCGACACGTCCAGCGCGCTCACCGGCTCGTCGCAGATGATCAGCTCCGGGTTCAGGGCCAGGGCCCGGGCGATGCCGATGCGCTGGCGCTGGCCGCCGGAGAACTGGTGGGGGTAGCGGTTGTAGAACTCGGGACGCAGGCCCACGCGCTCCATCAGCGCGCGCACCATGTCGGCGCGCTCGCGGCGGCTCGCGCCCACGCGGTGGGCGTTCAGCGGCTCCATGATGATGCGGCCCACGGACATGCGCGGGTCCAGCGAGGCGTAGGGGTCCTGGAAGATCATCTGCATGCCGCGGCGCAGCGCGCGCAGCGGCTCGCCCCGAAGCAGGGACAGGTCCTGGTCCCTGAACCAGACCTTGCCGGAGGTGGGGGGAATCAGGTCCAGCAGCAGCTTGCCCAGCGTGGACTTGCCGCAGCCGGATTCGCCCACCAGGCCCAGCGTCTCGCCCGCCTCGATGGCAAACGACACGTCCGACACCGCGTGGACCACGCCGCCCTTGGCGGGAAATTCCTTGACCAGGTGCTCGGCCCTCAAAAGCGCGCTCATACCATCTCACCTCCCGGCGCCGCGCTCCGGCCCAGCGGGGTAAAGCAGCGGCAGCGGTGTCCGTCCCCGACGAGGGTCAGGGGCGGCTTTTCGTTGTGGCAGCGCGCGCCGGCAAATTCGCAGCGGGGCGCGAAGCGGCACCCCGCGGGCATGGCCAGCAGATTGGGCACCGTGCCGGGGATGTTGTACAGGCGCTGCCCCTTGGGGGTCATCCGCGGCAGCGAGGCCATCAGCCCCCGGGTGTAGGGGTGGGCGCAGGCCTCGAACAGCGCGTGGACCTCCGCCGTCTCCACCACCTCGCCGGCGTACATCACGTACACGCTGTCGCACAGCTCCGCCACCACGCCCAGGTTGTGGGTGATCATCAGTATCGAGGTGCCGTTTTCCCGCTGAAGGTCGCGCATCAGCCGCAATATCTGCGCCTCGATGGACACGTCCAGCGCCGTGGTGGGCTCGTCGGCGATCAGCAGGTCGGGCTTTAAGATCATGGCCATGCCGATCATCACCCGCTGGCGCAGGCCGCCGGAGAGCTGGTGGGGGTAGCAGCCGTAGCGCTTCTCGGGTTCGGGGATGCCCACCTTCCCGAAGATTTCGATGGTCCTGGCCTTCGCGGCCTTCGCGTCCGCGCCGGTGTGCAGCCGCAGCGCCTCCGCCACCTGCTTGCCCACGGTGATCACCGGGTTCAGGCTGGTCATCGGCTCCTGAAAGATCATCGAGATGCGGTTGCCGCGAATCGTGCGCATCTGGCGGTCATTGAGCTTCAGCAGGTTCTGACCGCCGAACAGGGCCGAGCCGCCCTCCACGCGGCCGTTGGCCGCCAGCAGCCCCATGACAGAGAGCGACGTCACGCTCTTGCCGCAGCCGGACTCGCCCACAAGGCCCACCGTACTGCCCCGGGGGATGTCGATGTCCACGCCGTTCACGGCCACCGCCCGCTCCTTTATGCCGTCGGAGGCGAAGGAGACGGACAGGTTTCTGATTTCGAGGATGTTTTCCATGCCGCGCCTCCCTCCGTCAGGTCTTCATGTACGGGTCGATCGCGTCGCGCAGGCCGTCGCCCAGGAAGTTGAAGGCCATCACGGTGATCAGTATCGCCAGGCCCGGCGCGAGGATCAGCCACGGGCACATGTAGGCGTAGCCCTTGCCCTGGCTGACCATCAGGCCCCAGCTGGCGGCGTTGGGGTCGCCCACGCCCAGAAAGCTCATGCTGCTCTCCCACATGATGGCGCCGGGGATGTCCAGCGTGAACAGCACGATCAGGTTGGGCACGCAGTTGGGCAGTATGTGCCGCAGCACGATCATCCAGCGGGACACGCCCATGGACCGGGCGGCCTCCACGAACTCCTTCTCCTTCAGCGACAGGGTCTGCGCCCGCACCACGCGGGCGGTGCCGGCCCAGTTGATGACCGACAGCGCGATGAACATGTTCAGGATCGACGCGCCCAGCGTGTACATCACCACCATGGCCAAGAGCAGCGACGGGTACGCCAGCACCACGTCCGCCAGGCGCATGATGACCGCGTCCACGCGCTTGCCCATGTAGCCCGCCATCAGGCCCAGCAGCGTGCCCAGCACCAGCGAGATCACCGAGGGCACGAAGCCGATCATCAGCGATATGCGGCCGCCGTACACCACGCGGGTGAACACGTCCTGGCCCAGGTCGTCGGTGCCGAACCAGTGCTCGGCGGAGGGCGGCTCGTTCATGCTGGCCAGGTCGATCTCGTTGGGGTCGTAGCGGGTGATCAGCGGCGCGGCCAGGGCCGTCAGCGCGATCAGCACGATCACGATCAGCCCCAGCAGCGCGGCCTTGTTGACCCGCAGCATGTTCAGTATGCTTTTGAACACGCCCACGTCGCTCTGGATCTCCGATTCGGCGATCTGCTGGGAGAGCTGGGCGGTGTACCGGTCCTTGAAGGTCTTTTTCATGCGCTCACCGCCTTACTCCACGCGAATGCGCGGGTCGATCACGGAATACAGCACGTCCGCCACCAGGTTGCCCCCGATGATCAGTATGGCCGTGAAGATCACCGTGCCCTGCAAAAGCGGCATGTCGCGGTTCTTGATGGCGCTGACGGCCAGGCTGCCCACGCCGGGGATCGCGAACACCGACTCGGTGATGGCCGCGCCGGACAGCAGCGAGGAGATCTGTATCGCCATCATCGTGACGACGGGGATCAGCGCGTTCTTCAGCGCGTGGCGGGTGATGACGGAGAAGGGGGACAGGCCCTTGGAGCGGGCGGTGCGGATGTAGTCGTTGCGCAGCACCTCCAGCAGGTTCGAGCGCGTCAGCCGCGCGATGCGCCCCGCCGACGACCAGCCCAGCACCACGGTGGGCAGTATGTAGCTGCGCCAGCTCTCTATCCCGGACACGGGCAGCACGTTCTTGAACGTGTTCTGCAATATCAGCGCCACCCAGAACACCGGCATCGACACGCCGAACAGCGACACGCCCATGCTCAGGTGGTCGATCAGCGAGTTCTTCTTCACCGCGGACACGATGCCCACCGGTATGCCCATGATCCACGAGAACAGCGACGACGCCACGGCCAGCTTCAGCGTGCAGGGGAAGGCGCCTGCGATCAGCGCGGTGACGGGGCGGTTCAGCTTCCAGCTGATGCCCAGGTCGCCGTGCAGCGCATCCCAGATGTAGCGGAAGAAGCGCACGAAAAACGGGTCGTCCAGGTGCATGCTCTGGCGAAGGCGGTCGATCAGGTCCTCCTTGACGTGCTCGCGCATCATCACCGTGACCGGATCGCCCGGCACCACGTTGAGCATGAAGAATATGACCAGTACCATGCCGATCAGCACCGGAATGGTGATCAGTACGCGCTTGGCGATGTGCTTTGCCATGGGTGCCTCCAGGGAAGTGAGGAGTGAGGAGTTAGGAGTGAGGAGTTCAGGTACAAATCCCTGCGGGATTTGTTTGATTCAGGCGTAGGGCCCCGTACTATGTCATTGCGAGGAGGCGGCGACACAGGCGCCGCTGACGTGGCAATCCGGTCCCGGGCACTCTTGTGCTCCTCACTCCTCACTCCTAACTCCTAACTCAATCAGTCGCAGGGGGAGTATAGCACAGTGGACAGCAGTTCTACTACTGTCCACTGCCGTACATCGGGGGGGGTTGGCTCAGCCTTCCAGGCTGATGGGGTAGAAGCTCATGTCGCTCCAGCCGTTCCAGGACACCTTGAAGCCGTGGACGCGGGGGTTCAGGCAGAACAGGTGGTTGCGCTGGTACAGCGGCAGCGTGACCGCGTCGTCGTGGACCACGGCCTGATCGATCTTCTGATAGGCGGCCATGCGCGCGTCGAAGTCGATCATGCCCTGGGCCTCGTCGATCAGGTTCAGAATCTCCTCGTTGTCGTAGTTGATGGAGCGGCCCACGGTGTTGCGGCGGGCGAAGAACGTGTCCAGGAAGTTGTCCGGGTCGTTGTAGTCCGCGCTCCACACGCCGTAGTAGCTGGGCAGCTCGCCGGTGTGGCGGATGTCCTTGTAGGTGGCGTCGTCGTATTCGGCGATGGTAGCGCGCACGCCGATCTTGCCGAAGAAGCTGCACAGGGTCTTGCAGATCCTGCGGGCGGTCTCGGAATCGGAGGACACGGCCAGCTGCATGTCAAAGCCGTCGGCGTAGCCCGCTTCAGTAAGCAGCGCCCTGGCCCCGTCGGGATCGTAGGGGATCTCCTCGGCGTCGGGGTTGTAGCTGAGCACGCCCTGGGGGATGAAGGTGGACAGCACGTGGCCCTCGCCGCCGTAGATCTGGTCCAGTATCAGCTGGCGGTCCACGGACATCTGCAGCGCCTTGCGCACGTCGGCGTTGTTCAGCGGCTCGATGGCGGTGTTGAACATGAAGTAGTAGGTGCCGGCGCGGCTGCCGGACACGATCTGGTTCTCATAGCCGTTGTCCTTGAACCACTGCAGCTGGCTCTCGGCGTAGTCGAAGTTGAACACGTCCACCTGGCCCTTTTCAAACATCAGGCGCTGGGTGTCGGGGTCGGACACGATGAACATCTCGATGCCGTCGATCTGCGGCGCGCCCTTGAAGTAGTTGGGGTTGGCGACGACCTTGATCTTGCTGCCCAGCTCCCACTCGGTGATCTGGAAGGGGCCCGTGCCGAAGCACACGGCGGGGTTCACGCCGAAGTCCTCAACGCCCTCGGTGCTCTCGCGGTTGAAGATGCTCCCGCCGGGGGTGGCCAGGCGGCTGAGGAACGAGGAGCAGGGCTTGACCAGCTTGAACTGAACGGTGAGATCGTCGATGGCGGTCACGCCGGACACGCTGTCGGCCTCGCCGCTGCGGCACTCGGCCGCGCCCTCGACGATGCCCTCGTAGATGTCGTAGTTGCTCGACGCGCGCGCGCTGTCCATCATGCGGTTGACGCTGAACACCACGTCGTCGGCGGTCAGCGGGTCGCCGTTGTGGAAGGTGACGCCCTCGTGCAGGTGGAAGGTGTAGGTCAGGCCGTCCTCGGAAACGTCCCAGCTGTCGGCCAGGCCGGGGATGATCTGGGCCACGCCGTCCACGGTGTCGGTCTCCACCAGGCGGTCAAAGCAGTTCAGCGGAATGGTGTAGCTGTCGGAGGTCATCTGTACGTCCAGGGTCTCCGGGTCCTCCGACAGGAAGATGTGCAGCCAGTTGTCGGCGCTGCCCTCGGCCACGGCGGCGGGAACCGCCGCGCACAGGGCCAGTGTCAGCGCGATCATCAGGGAAAGCAGTTTCTTCATTGACAGTACCTCCATGATGTAAACAAATTTTCAATCCTACTATATAACAATCCGGAATGGGGTACAACTCCATTCCGGTTAACGTTCTGTAAATATGAAGATTGTGTTTATTTGGGGCGGTTACGCCATCTCCTCCGGGTGAAACACCGCGTCGAAGCGCTCGGGCGTCATAAAGCCCAGCTTCACGCAGGCCGCCTTCAGCGACAGGTTCTCCGCGTAGGCCAGCTTGGCGGTCCTGGCGGCGTTGTCGTAGCCGATGTAGGGGTTCAGCGCCGTCACCAGCATCAGGCTGTCGTGCAGGTTGCGGGCCATCTTTTCCCGGTTGGCCGCGATGCCGGACGCGCAGTGCTCGTCAAAGGAGCGCACGCCGTCCGCCAGCAGCCGCACCGACTGCAGGAAGTTGTAGATCAGCACCGGCATGAACACGTTCAGCTCGAAGTTGCCCTGGCTGGCGGCCAGGCCCACGGCCACGTCGTTGGCCATCACCTGCACGGCCACCATGGTCACGGCTTCGCACTGGGTGGGGTTGACCTTGCCGGGCATGATGCTGCTGCCGGGCTCGTTCTCGGGGATGCGGATCTCGCCCAGGCCGCACCGGGGCCCGGAGGCCAGCCAGCGCACGTCGTTGGCGATCTTCATCAGGTTCGCGGCCAGCGCCTTCAGCGCGCCGTGGGCGAACACCAGCTCGTCCTTGCCGGTGAGGGCGCTGAACTTGTTCGGCGCGGTCACAAACGGCCTGCCCGCAAGCTCCGAGACGGCCTCGGCCACGGCGGTGTCGAAGCCCGCCGGGGCGTTCAGCCCGGTGCCCACGGCGGTGCCGCCCAGGGCCAGGCGGTGCAGGCCCGGCAGGGCCGCCTTCAGCATGTCCCGGGGCCCCTCCACCAGCCCGCGCCAGCCGGAGATCTCCTGGCTGAAGCGGATGGGCGTGGCGTCCTGCAGGTGGGTGCGGCCGGACTTCACGACGCCCGCGTTCTCCTCCTCCAGCCGCCTGAGCGTGGCGATAAACCGGTCCAGCGCCGGCAGCAGCTTGTCCTCAATGGCCAGCGCCGCCGCGATGTGCATGGCGGTGGGGAAGGTGTCGTTGCTGCTCTGGGACATGTTCACGTCGTCGTTGGGGTGCAGCAGCTGCTTTCCGGCGATCTCGTTGCCCCGGTTGGCAATGACCTCGTTGGCGTTCATGTTGCTCTGGGTGCCGCTGCCGGTCTGCCACACCACCAGCGGGAAGTGGCCGTCCAGCGCGCCGGAGATCACCTCGTCACAGGCGGCGGAGATGGCGCTGAGCTTTTCCTCGGTCATGCGCTGGGGCTGTACCCGGCGGTTGGCGATGGCCGCCGCCATTTTGAGGAGGCCGAAGGCGCGTATGATCTCAAGCGGCATGCGCTCGCCGCCGATTTTGAAGTTCTGCAGGCTGCGCTGGGTCTGGGCGCCCCAGTATCGGTCCGCGGGCACCTGCATTTGACCCATAGAGTCCCTCTCGACGCGGTATTCCATGCGGGTTCAACCTCCGGTGTACTTGTCGATCAGTTGGCGCGTGATGGCGTCCATCCCGTCCCGGCGCTTCTCCATCTCCGACAGCAGCTTCAGCTGGCAGCGGGCCCGGGCCAGGTTGTGCTCCGGCCAGTCCACGTGGAAGTACACGTCGCCGTCCAGGTAGTCGGCCAGGAAGCGCAGGCCGTTCTCGTAGGTCATGACCAGCGCGCCCAGGGGCAGGTTTTCAAGCTCGGTGCGGGTCAGGCCGTTGGCGGTCTGGGAGACGAAGCCCTCGGTGAAGCCCCGGAACAGGTCGATGTCCAGCGCGACCTTGGAAAGGTCCGTCTCGTCCTCGGCGGCGGTGCAGGCCCCGTAGCGTATGGCGTCGCCGAAGTCGTACAGCGCCGAGCCCGCCATGACCGTGTCCAGGTCGATCACGCACAGCGCCTCGCCGGTGTCCACGTCCAGCATCACGTTGTTGATCTTGGTGTCGTTGTGGGTAACCCGCAGCGGGATGTCCCCCGACTCGATCATGTCGACGATGCGGCACATGGCCTCGCCCCGGGAGCGCACCGCCTCGATCTCCTCCGGCACCGACGCGGCGCGGCCCAGCGGGTCGCTTTGCACCGAGCGCTCGAAGTCGCCCAGGCGCTTGCGGGTGTCGTGGAAGTTGGGGATGGTGTCGTGCAGCCGTTCGATCGGGAAGTCGGCCAGCATGGCCTGGAACGCGCCGAAGGCCCGGCCGATCTCCCGGAACTGGTCGGGGCCCTCCACCCGGTCCACCGCGTGGGCGTGGGTGATGAAGTCGTAGGCGCGCCAGTAGCCGCCCTCGCCGTCCTCGATCATCGCGCCGCCGCTTCGGGCGGGCACCAGGCGAAGCACCCGGTTCCCGGGGTCGATGCCCCGGGCCGCCATGGCGCGGGACAGGTGCTCCGTCACGAGCTGTATGTTCTCCATGACCTCGTCGGGCTTTTTGAACACGTAGGTGTTGATGCGCTGCAGCACGTAGTCCCGCGCGCCGCCGCCGGGCAGCGCGAAGCGCAGCTTGTAGGTGGCGTTGATGTGGCCGGTGTTGATGGCCTCGCACGCCGCCAGCGTCCCCGGGAAGTCAAAGCCGCCGATGATGGCCCTCAGCCTGTCGTCGATGTTCATCGCTATCCCCCGCTGTGCGTTATTCGCCGAATATGGCGTTCACGAATTCCTTCGCGTCGAAGGGCTGCATGTCGTCCAGCTGCTCGCCCAGGCCGATGTAGCGCACCGGCAGGCCAAGCTCGTTGCGTATGGCGATGGCGATGCCGCCCTTGGCGGTGCCGTCCAGCTTGGTCAGTATGATGCCCTCTAAGTTCGCCACCTCGCTGAACACCTTCGCCTGGGCCATGCCGTTCTGGCCGGTGGTGGCGTCGATGACCAGCAGGGCGCCCAGCGCGGCCTGGGGGAACTCCCGCTCCACCACGCGGCTGATCTTCTTCAGCTCCTCCATCAGGTGGGCCTTGTTGTGCAGCCGCCCGGCGGTGTCCACCAGCAGCACGTCGGCGTGGCGGCCCTTGGCGGCCTGTATGCCGTCGAACACCACGGCGGCGGGGTCCGCGCCCTCCTGGTGCTTGATGATGGGCACGTCGGCGCGCTCCGCCCACACGGTCAATTGGTCCGCCGCCGCGGCGCGGAAGGTGTCGCCGGCGCAGATGATCACCCGGCGGCCCATGGCCTTGAGCCTCGAGGCCAGCTTGCCGATGGAGGTGGTCTTGCCCACGCCGTTCACGCCGATGATCAGAAGCACCATCGGGCTGGTCAGCCGCATGGGCTCCGCCCACAGGATGTCGGTGAGTATGCCCTTCAGGGCGTCCCGGGCCTTTTGCGGATTGCCGATGTTCTCCTTCTCACACTTCTCCCGCAGCTGGCTCACCGCCAGCTCGGCGGTGGGCACGCCCACGTCGGCCATGATCAGTATGTCCGTCAGGTCCTCGAAGAAGTCGTCGTCCAGATCCCGGTAGTTCTCCACCAGCTCGTCCATGCGCCCCGTAAAGGCGTTGCGGGTCTTTTGCAGGCCGCTCTTGATCTTATCGAACAGTCCCATATTCTTACCTCCGGTATTAAACCCCTTCGTTCAGCTTGACCGACACCGTCTTGGACACGCCCTTCTCCTCCATGACCACGCCGTAGAGGGCGTCGCAGCGCTCCATCGTGCCCTTTCGGTGGGTGATGACGATGAACTGCGTGTTCTCGGAGTAGGACTTCAGGTAGTCGGCATAGGTGTCGATGTTGGCGTCGTCCAGCGCGGCTTCAATCTCGTCGAGTATGCAGAAGGGCGTGGGCTTCAGGTCCAGTATCGCAAACAGTATGGCGATGGCGGTCAGCGCGCGCTCGCCGCCGGACAGCAGCGACAGCATCTGCAGCTTCTTGCCCGGGGGCTGGGCCACGATGTCGATGCCGCAGTTCAGCGCGTCCTTCGGGTCTGAAAGCCGCAGCTCGGCCTTGCCGCCGCCGAACAGCCGCACGAACGTGCGCTGGAAGTTGTCGTTCATCATCGTGAACTGCTCCCGGAACTGCTTTTCCATCCGGGCCTCCAGCTCGGCGACGATGCCCTCCAGGTCCGCCTGGGCCTTCAGCAGGTCGTCCCGCTGGCCGGACAGCTCCTCCACGCGCTCCACGGTGCGGCGGTACTCGTCCAGCGCCGCCACGTTCACGGTGCCCATGGCGCGGATGCGCTGGCGGATGGCGGTGATGCGCTTCTCCGACTCCGACAGCTTGAAGTCCGGCTGGCGGAAGGGCTCCGCGCCGGCGTAGGTCAGCTCGTAGTCCTCCCAGATGCGGTCCTGGATCTGCTTGAACTCGCCCTCGGCGCGGGTCAGCGCCAGCTCGCTGCGGTGGTGCCGGTCGCTGAAGTCGTCCAGGCTGGCGCGCAGCGCGTCGATCTGCTCGCCCAGCGCCTGCAGCTGCTTCTGCACGCTCAGGCGGCGGGCGTCCGCCGCGTCGAAGTCGGCGCGGGCCGAATCCAGCGCGGCCTTGTTGCCGGCCAGGGCCTCCAGGTCCTTCTCCAGCAGCGCGGCGTTCTGCTCCAGTTCCTTCAGGCAGGCCTCCAGCGCCACGCCGGAATCCGCCAACAGCTTTTCGGCGTTCTCCGCCTGGTCCGACAGCCGGTCCCGGTCGCTGACGGCGGCCTGCAGGCCGCGCCGGCGGGAGGCCAGCGCGATGCGGGCGTCGCCGACGCGCTCGCGCAGGGCCTCGGCCTCGGTGCGCAGCCGGTAGATCGCCTCGGAGAGCTGCTTGACCCGGGCCTGCCGGTCGTCGCTGGAGCTCTCCGCGTCCTGCTGCTGGGCGCTCAGCGCGGAAAGGCTCTGCGTCACGTCCTCCAGCTGGGCGCGCAGGCGCTCCCGCTCCGCGTCGGAGCGGGCCACGCGGGCGTCGTTGCTGGTCTGCTCGTCCAGCGCCGCGTTCAGCTGGGCCTCCGCCCGGGCGCACACGACCTCCTGCCTGTGCAGCTCGTCGTACAGCTCGCCGCGCTCCTTTTTGAGCCCGGCGCGCTCGTCCTCGATGGCGGCGTACTGCTCCCGCGCGTCGGCGAACTGGGCCTCCAGGTGCTTGAGCGCCTGCTCGCTCTCCTCGATCTCGCGGGTCCGGGAGAGCAGGCTGGTCATGCGGCTCTGCACGCTGCCGCCGGTCATCGAGCCGCCGGAGTGCATCACGTCGCCCTCCAGCGTCACCAGGCGGAACTGGTAGCGCCCCGCCCGCTGGATCGGTATGCCGGCGGCCAGGTCCTCGGCCACCACGGTGCGGCCCAGCAGGTTGTCGATGACGCCCTGGTACTTCGGGTCGAACTCCACCAGCTCCGAGGCCAGGCCCACGCAGCCCGGCATGGCCAGCACGCTGCGCTCCTGGGGGGAGAGGGTGCGGCCCCGGACCGAGGCGATGGGCAGGAACGTGGCCCGGCCGAAGCGGTTGGCGCGCAGGTATTCGATCATGCGCTTGGCGTCCTCGTCCCGGTCCACCACGATGTTCTGCAGCGCGCCGCCCAGCACCATGTCCATGGCGCGCTCCAGGCGCGCGGGCACGTGGATGAGGTCGGCCACCACGCCGTGCACGCCGGAGGCCTCGCCCTGGCGGCGGGCCTGCAGCAGCACCTGCTTGACGGAGTTGTTGTAGCCCTCGTAGTCCCGCTGCATCTCCCGCAGCAGCTTCAGCCGGGAGTCCCGCTGCTGGCGCTCGGCCTGCATGCGGGTCACCCGGTCGGACAGGGCGCTTGACTGCTCGCCCAGCGCCTGGACCCGGGCCTGCATCTCGGCGGCCTGCCGGTCCAGCTCCGCCTTGCGGGCGTTCTCGGTGTCCAGCAGCTCCCGGGCCGACTGCACGTGGGCGCTCAGCGCCTCGCTGCCGGTCTGCTCCCGGGCCTGGTCGGCCTCCATGGCCGTCAGCTGGTTCTCCAGCGCCGTGGACATGGCGCTCAGGCGCGCCCGCTGCGAGCGCACGTCGCCCAGCCGGTTCATGGCCTGTATGATCTGCTGCTTGGCGGCCTCGGATTCCTCCTCCAGGCCGGCCAGCTTCGCCTCGGTCTCATCCAGCCGCTGCTCCTCTTCGGAAAGCGCCTGCGCGGCGGCCTCGATGGCCCGCGTCTCTTCTTCGATCTGGGCGCTCATCTTTTCGATCTGGCGCAGCACGCCCGCCTTGCCCTCGCTGGCGGAGGCCTGCTCGGCCTGTATGCGGTCCCGCTCCTTCTCGCCGGCGGCGATGCGCTCGCGCATGACCTGCACCGCGCCCTCGCCGGCCTCCACCTCGCGGATCAGCTGCTGCACGGTTTCCCGCTTCTCGCCGCTCTCAAATTCGCAGGTGTTCAGCTGGTCCTGCGCCTCGTCCCGCTGGCCGCCCAGCGCCTCCAGGCTCTGGTTGGCCTCTAAGATCGACTCGCCCAGGGCCTGCACGGACGCCTTCAGCTCCTTGATGCGCGCCTCGTAGCGCTCGGTGCGCACCAAAAACACGTTCAGGTCCAGGCCCTTCAGCTCGTCCCGCAGGGCCAGGTACTCCCGGGCCTTCTCGCTCTGCTCCTTCAGCGGCTCCACCCGGTCCTCCAGCTCGGAGAGGATGTCCTCCACGCGGTTCAGGTTTTCCTGGGTGTGCTGGATGCGCTTCTGGGCGTCCAGCTTGCGCGTCTTGAACTTGACGATGCCGGCGGCCTCCTCGAACACCTGCCGCCGGTCCTCGGACTTGGCGGACAGGATCTCGTCGATGCGGCCCTGGCCGATCAGCGAATAGCCGTCCTTGCCGATGCCGGTGTCGCGGAACAGGTCCACGATGTCCCTCAGGCGGCAGGCCGCGCCGTTGATCTTGTATTCGCCCTCGCCGCTGCGGTATACCCGCCGGGTGACGGAGACCTCGGCAAAGTCGATGGCCAGCGCGTGGTCGTCGTTTTCAAACACCAGCGTGACCTCGCAGTAGGACAGCCGCCTGCGGGACTCGGTGCCGCCGAAGATGACGTCCTCCATCTTCGCGCCGCGCAGCGACTTGGCGCTCTGCTCGCCCAGCACCCAGCGCACCGCGTCGGCGATGTTGCTCTTGCCGCAGCCGTTGGGGCCCACCACGCCGGTGATGCCGTCCTCAAAGTCTATCTCCACGTGGTCCGCGAAGGACTTGAAGCCGTGGATTATCAGTTTCTTCAGTCGCAAATCGTGTATTCGCTCCAATCCGGTTCAGTGGGGCAGGGGAATGGGGATGTGCTCATTCCAGCCGGCCCAGGCGGCGCAGCGCGTCCCGCGCGGCCTCCTGCTGGGCGTTCTGCTTGCTGGTGCCGACGCCCTCGCCGATGGTCTCGCCGTTGTGGGTCACGCTGTAGCGAAACAGGGGGGCGTGGGGCGGCCCCTGCATCGAAATAAACGCGTAGGCGGGCATCTCGCCGTCGCGCTGCAGTATCTCCTGCAGGCGGGACTTGGCGTCCAGATGGTCTTCCAGCATCTTCGGGCGCAAATCGTCGGCCAGAGCCCTTCGAATCACCGCCACGGCGCAGTCAAAGCCGCCGTCGAGGTACACGGCGGCAAGCACCGCCTCCATCACGTCGCACAGTATGGAGGGCTTGTCCCGCCCGCCGGAGCGGTCCTCGCCCACGGACAGGCGGATGTATTTGCCCAGATCCAACCGTCGGGCGGCGCGGCTGAGGGTCTCCTCCCGCACCAGCCCCGCGCGGATGCGCGTCAGCTTGCCCTCGTCTACCTGCGGAAACTCGAAATACAGGTGTCGGCTGACCGCCAGCTCCAGCACGGCGTCGCCAAGAAACTCCAGCCGCTGATAGTGCGGCACATGATGATCCCCCCCGAAGGAGGGATGCGTCAGTGCCGTTTCCAGCAGTTTGGTGTCATGGAAGGTGTATCCAAGCTTTTCGCAGAGTGCCTTCACGATCAGCCCTTCTTCTGGATGTAGTCCACGATGTCGCCCACGGTCTTGATGGCGCCCAGGGCCTCGTCCTCGACGGTCAGGTTGAACTCGCTCTCCAGGTCCATGATCAGCATCATCAGGTTCGCGCTGTCGGCGCCCAGGTCCTCCACCATGCGGGCGTTCTCCACGACCTTGCCGCCGTCCACGGGCAGCTGCATCAGTATGTACTCCTTCACCTTGTCGAAAATAGCGTTGCGATCCATGCTAACAGCCTCCTTATAGAATATGGTTTGGTTTGATTACTGCTCCTGTGTGTCGCTCAGGCCCTTCAGGCCCTCGCGGATCTTCCCGGCCACGTCGCCCGCCAGCATCTCGCGGGCCTGGCGCACGGCGTTC
The DNA here is from genome assembly GCA_017540445.1 of Clostridia bacterium. Lineage (GTDB taxonomy): Bacteria > Bacillota > Clostridia > Christensenellales > Aristaeellaceae > UBA2862. The sequence continues at coordinate 25,117 of JAFYBB010000018.1, forward strand.
ATGATGGCCTGTTCGCCGGAGGCGCCGTGGGCCTTGATCACCGCGCCCTCCACGCCCAGCAGCGGCGCGCCGCCGTAGGCGTTGTAGTCCATGCTGCGCTTGAACTTGCGGAAGGCGGGGCGGGACAGGGCCGCGCCGATCTTGGACACCTTCGAGGCCATCAGGTTGGCCTTGAGCATGCCCATCATGGCGCTGACGAGGCCCTCGGTGTACTTCAGTATGATGTTGCCGTCGAAGCCGTCGGCCACCACCACGTCGAAGTCGCCGGTGGGAATGTCCCGGGCCTCGGCGTTGCCGGCGAAGTTGTAGCTGGTCTGCGCCTGCATCAGCTGGTAGGTCTCCTTGGTCAGCTTGTTGCCCTTCTCGGCCTCGGTGCCGATGTTCACCAGGCCCACCGCCGGGTTTTCCACGCCCATCACGGTGCGCATGTACACCGAGCCCATCAGGCCGAACTGCTCCAGGTACCGGGGCTGGCAGTCCACGTTCGCGCCGGCGTCGATCAGCAAAAAGGGCTTCTTCACGCCGGGGATCACCGGGGCCAGCGCCGGCCGCTCGATGCCGGGGATGCGCCCGATGCGCAGCATGCCGCAGGCCAGCACCGCGCCGGTGTTGCCGGCGGAAACCGCCGCGCCCGCGCGCCCGTCGCGCACGGCCAGCATGGCCTGCACCATCGAGGAATTGACCTTCTTGCGCACGGCCAGCATCGGCGATTCGTCCATTTCGATCACGTCGTCCGCAGGCAGGATGTCGGCCCGGCCGGCCACGTCGTCCGCGCCCGCGAGCAGCGCCCTCAACCGCTGCTCGGGCCCGGCCAGCAGTATGCGGATGTCCGGATAGCGGCGCAGTGCCTCGACGGCGCCCGCCACGATGGCGTCCGGCGCCTGGTCGCCGCCCATGGCGTCCAGCGCAATGACATATTCGCTCATCATACGACCCCCAACGATAATATACCTTTGCTATTGTATCAGAAGGAATGTAAAATCGCAAGCTTTTGGGCCTGTCAACCCTTGCGACAACGGCGGAAATATAATAATATTTTGAAAAAATGATGTTTTTCCCCGCCCTCCCCCTTGCCATTTCGGCCCCGATGGGCTATAATGTCTTTTGCGCATGTACCCGTAGCGAAGCTGGATATCGCGTCAGACTCCGACTCTGAAGACCGTGGGTTCGAATCCCGCCGGGTACGCCACAGAAAAGCCGCCCCAAGGGGCGGCTTTTCTGTGGCGTACCCGGCGGGATTATCGGAGCCACTTGCGCAAGGCAAGTGGGGGCGGCCGAAGGCGCGGCGCGAAGCGACGCCATATCGCCGGGTACGCCAAAGCGAAAACCCTGCCGACGAATGTCGGCAGGGTTTTCGCTTTGTATTTTTCGGCATTTGTGTTTACATGGGGACAGTTACACAAGAACCGTGTAAACAGGGACGGTCATTATTCTTGAATTTGACACCCTATGCGGCGTCGTGTAGAATAATACTTGCCCCAAGGGCACCGAGAGGCGTCCGGAAGGGCCGAAGAGCGGGCACAAACGCGCAGGCGGTTGCCAATACCTCCGAGAGGAGGTGTTGCGTATGCGTATTACTTTTCACATCGGAAGGTATACCATCACGATCATCGTGAAGGATCGCAAAAGCAACGCAGCCGCCCACTCTGGCAAGTGAACGGCTGTTGCGTGATCCTTCGATCACAAGACACTGATTAACCCAAAGAGGCAACCGCGTGCGTGGTTCGCTCTTCGCTTATATTATATGGCGTTTCCCCGGGGATGTCAAGCACTGCAACAAAGAAAAAGCATTTGCGCCAAAATGCAATCAGAAGGGCATTGAAGGAGGAGCTCTTATGCAGAAAAATTACCAAAGGACATTGAAGGCCTGCTACCTGGGCTTCATCACCCAGGCCATCGCGGCGAATTTCGCGCCGCTGCTGTTTCTGAAATTCCATGTCGACTACGGCATCCCCCTGGGCAGGATCGCCCTGATCTCCACCGCGTTTTTCTTCACGCAGCTGGTGGTGGACGTGCTCTGCGCCCGGTTTGTGGACAGGATCGGCTATCGCAAGAGCGTCGTCGCCTCGGAGGTGGCGTCCGTCCTGGGCCTGGTCGGACTGGCCTTCATACCGGACCTGTGCGCCGATCCCTTTGCGGGCATCATCGCCTGCGTCATCGTGTACGCCATCGGCAGCGGTCTGATCGAGGTGCTGTGCAGCCCCATTGTGGAAGCCTGCCCCTTCGACCACAAGGAGGCCGTCATGAGCCTGCTGCATTCGTTCTACTGCTGGGGCTCTGTCGGCGTGATACTCCTGTCCTCCCTCTTCTTCACGGTATTCGGCATCGGCAGCTGGCGGATCCTGGCCTGTGTGTGGGCGCTGATACCGCTGTACAACATATTCAACTTTGCCACATGCCCGATCGAGCACCTGACGGAGGACGGCGAGGGGATGACCATCGGGCAGCTGTTCA
>JAFYBB010000195.1 GCA_017540445.1 Clostridia bacterium
CGACCGGGAGCACGTGATCTTCAACGTGGTCAACGGCATACTGCTCAGGCCCTATATCAGCGGCATCGTGTGGAGCATGTCCGAGGCCAGCATGGCCATATTTAAGGAAGGCATTTCCACCTACAAGGCCATCCGCGGCGATTTGAAGCGCATGGTCCCCTTCTTCCCGCTGGGCTTTGGCCGGGTGAACGACAGACAGCTGGCCTACGGCGTGAAGGGGGAAAAGAAGGCGTATCTGTCGGTGTTCGCCGTCGGCAGCGATGCCGTAAACGTCCCGCTGGACAGCCTGGGCGCGGTCAGGTCCGTCAAGGCGATCTACCCCCGGAGCCAGGACTGCGAATACGCGCTGGAGGGCGGCGCGCTGAAGGTGCGCATGCCCTCGGACACCTGCGCCAGGCTGTTTGAAATCGAGCTGGCGTGACCGCGCCCAACGCACAAAAAACCGCGTTCCTTATCGTCGAAGACTTGACAAACGTTGATTATGTGTTACAATAATAACGTTAATGGGCTTCGCGATGTCGCGCATCCCATCCCCGCGTATTTGACGCCGAGCGCGTTCAAATAAAACAAAAAGGAGGGTATCCAATGAAGGCAAGAAGACTGATTACCCTGGTGCTTGCTCTGCTGATGGCGCTGTCGTGCTTCAGCGCGCTGGCCGAGTTCAAGCCGACCCCCATCGGCGAAGTCGGCGACGCCACCCGCGACTATGTCGAGCCGCCGGAGGGCGACTGGCTGACCCCCTATGACCCGGTGGTCAACATCCGCCTGGCGAAGGGCCAGGGCTCCGACGTCGTGTTCGAGGCCGGCGAGGACCAGACCAACAACGAGTGGATCCGCGCCTGGTACGACAAGCTGGGCGTACAGGTTTCCTACGACTGGATCGTCGATACCGGCGAGTATCAGCGCAAGCTGAACAACACCATCGCCTCCGGCAACCTGCCGGACGCCTTCCGCGTGAACTACATCCAGTTCCGCCAGCTGGTGAAGGCCGGCATGATCCAGGACATCACCGACGTGTACGCGAAGTACACCTCCCAGCGCGTCCGTGATTTCGAGAAGACCGACCCCGACACCATCAAGACCTGCATGGTGGACGGCAAGCTGTACGGCGTGCCGATCTACTATTACGGCGTCATCGACAACCCGCGCTACATGTGGGTGCGCAAGGACTGGTATGAAGAGGAAGGCTCCCCCGAGCTGAAGACCGTCGAGGACTTCGAGAACCTCTGCAAGACCATGATGGAGAAGCACGGCTGCTACGGCGTGGCCGTCGCCAACAACTTCGAGCACCTGTTCATGACGGGCCCGATGTTCGGCGTGTATCTGGGCAACCCCGACCAGGGCAGCTATTTCTGGTACAAGGATGACGAGGACGGCATCATCAAGCCCGGCATCGCCCACAAGGAATTCAAGACCGCCCTGGAGTACTGGGCCAAGTGGTACCAGGAGGGCATCCTGAGCCCCGACTTCGTGAACATGAGCTATGACGACATGAACGAAGAGGTCGTGAACGGCCGCGCCGCCTTCCAGCCCTTCTATCAGTGGCAGGGCTGGCAGAACGGCCCGAACCTGGTGGCCGCGCAGGGCAGCAACGACGCCTACATGATCCCGCTGCAGTTCCCGACCGTGGACGGCAGCCAGGTGCTGGGCCAGGTCGGCTTCCCGAACGGCGAGATGGTCGTGGTCAGCAAGGACTGCAAGAACCCCGCCGCCGTCATGAAGCTGATCAGCTACACCGACTACATCATGTTCGATCCCAACACCACCCTCACCGACGAGGAGTTCAAGGCCTACACCGACGGTCAGCGCGAGCACGTGCCCGGCACCGTCGAGGTGCTTGACCCCCTGGCCGACATGGTGCAGTTCGAGCACGTGCTGAAGGCCATCGAGACCGGCGACACCAGCGACCTGTACACCGCCGGCATGAAGAAGAAGTACGGCGACTCCATGATGTGGATCAACGAGAAGAACCCGGGCGGCCTGGGCGCCTTCTGCCAGCAGGGCTTCGAGGGCTGCTCCTACGACAACGCCAAGTTCCTGCTCGACAACGACTTCATCAAGAAGACCGACATGTGGGGACCGCCGCCGGAGGAATTCGACGAGACCGTCAACATCATCGACATCATCTCCACCGGCGTCTCCGAGATCATCACCGGCATGCGCCCCGTGGACGACTATGACCAGATCCTCGCCGACTGGTACGCCGCCGGCGGCCAGCTGATGGTGGATGCGGCCAACAAGTACTACGGCGACGCGCAGTAAGCGCACTTGCCGAAAGGCTTGACCGACAGTGACCCAGAGGGGGCTGGCACAGAGGCTGATTGCTGCTTCCGCGCCGGCCCCCTGCCCGCTTTCGGGCAGGGACGGCGATTTGCCGCCTGCGATCGACGCGCTTCGCACGGGCGGCAAATCAGCGTCCCTGAACGGTTTGGCGCTTCTGACGATGGGATCTCATTGATAACGACAGGGGGTATGCTCTCGTGCTGACCAAACTCAAGGAAAGGTTCCGGAAGGAATGGCTGTTCCTGCTGATGATGCTGCCCGGGCTGGTATTGACCGCCATATTCTCGTACGGCCCGATGTACGGCATCATCATGGCCTTCCAGGACTTCAACCCCGGCCTGGGCTACGCCGGCTCGCCCTGGGTGGGCTGGGCCAACTTCAAGCTGATCTTCTCTCAGGCCACCTTCCTCAGCGCCGTGTGGAACACGTTCTTCATCTCATTCATGAAGATCCTCTTCAGCACGCTGGCCTCGGTGGTGTTCGCGCTGCAGCTGAACGAGATCCGCCAGAACGGCCCCAAGCGCGTGTTCCAGACCATCGTGTACATCCCGAACTTCATCTCCTGGGTCATCATGGCCGGCATACTGACGGACATCCTCGGCACGAACGGCATCGTGAACGAGGCGCTGAAGGCCATCGGCCTGAAGCCGGTGCAGTTCATCTCCAACCGCCAAGTGTTCCCCTGGACGCTGATCTTCACCGACATGTGGAAGACCTTCGGCTTCGGCACCGTGGTGTACCTGGCCACGATGACCAGCATCGACCCGGAGCTGTACGAGTCCGCCGTCATCGACGGCGCGGGCCGCTGGCGGCAGACCTGGTCCATCACGCTGCCGATGCTGGTGCCCATCATCATACTGATGACGGTGCTGGCCCTGGGCAACGTGCTGAGCGCGGGCTTCGACCAGGTGTACAACCTGTACTCCCCCGTGGTGTATCCCACCGGCGACATCATCGACACCTACGTGTACCGCCTGGGCCTGCAGAACGGCAAGTTCGCCATCGGCACCGCGGTCGGCCTGTTCAAGTCGGTGGTCTCCAGCGTGCTGATCTCCATCTCGCTGTTTGTCGCCTACAAGTTCGCCGGCTATAAGGTATTCTGAGAAAGGAGGACGCCTGCATGCATTTCAGATCCAAGGGACAGAAGATATTCAATGTCGTCAACTACATACTGGTCATACTGGTTTGCCTGACCTGTCTGCTGCCCATCGTCAACACGATGGCGATCTCCTTCAGCGCGCCCACCTACGTGGCCGCCGGCGACGTCTACTTCTGGCCGAAGGGCTTCACCACCCAGTCCTATGAGTTCGCCATGAGCAACGGCAAGTTCCTGCGGGCCTTCCTGATCGCCATCGAGCGGTGCCTGCTGGGCGTGGCGATCAACCTGTTCTGCATGATCACCACCGCCTACCCGCTGTCCAAGAGCACCAAGCAGTTCCCGGATCGCAACTTCTTCATGTTCTTCTACGTGTTCACGATGCTCTTCGGCGGCGGCCTTGTGCCCTGGTACATCCTGATGAGCAATCTGCACCTGCTGAACAAGATCTGGGCCCTGGTGCTGCCGCTGTCGGTGCCGGTGTCCAGCATGGCGATACTGATGAACTTCATGCGCTCGCTGCCCAAAGAGATGGAGGAGGCGGCGTCGATCGACGGCGCGGGCAACTTCCGCATACTGTGGTCGATCCTGCTGCCGGTGCTGACGCCCTCGCTGGCCACCGTGGGCCTGTTCGCCTTCGTGTACCACTGGAACGACTGGTTCTCCGGCGCGCTGTTCATCAACAACCCGGCCAAGTACCCGCTGCAGACCTATCTGCAGACGCTGCTGACCAACATGCGCGACATGATGCGCCAGTCCGGCTCGAACTACTACGAGCTGCTGCAGCGCATGAACGAGCAGACCGGCCGCGCCTCCCAGCTGTTCCTGGGCCTGGTGCCGATCCTGGTGGTGTACCCCTTCGTGCAGAAGTACTTCACCACCGGCCTGGTGATGGGCTCGGTGAAGGGCTGAGCGATATGCACAAAGACGCCATGCGAAAAGCATGGCGTTTTTGCGTGGCGCGGGCTATTGTTTGACAGCAGGGAAGGTTCCCGTTGCCACTTGGTCATATTATTCTCTTTCCCGCGTATACTGTTATTGATTTTGTGAATGATATTGTGTAAAATTACGCACGGGCCTTGATGGATTGTGTATTATTGTGTATAATACTGCTTGAAGGAGGTGATACTATTGTCACCGCGCGCCGAATGTTTGAGGGAGCTTCGCAGACTTGGCTTTGAATTGAGAGACCACGGCGCCAAGCACGACAAGTACTACAGTGCCGAACTCAATTACACAGTCACAGTCAAGCGGGGCAACTTCGATGAAGACGATAAGCGCTACATCCTTCAAGAGATCAAGCGCGAGCGGAACCGGCAGGGGAAGTAACTCCCCTGCCAAATCCCCTCGCATATTGGGGCCATCATTAAATAAGCAGGAGGAATCAACCATGAAAGGAGTTTACAGCGCCGTTTTCTCCCCCAAGGAAAACGGTAACGGCTACTATTGCCGCGTGCCAGACCTGCCCGGCTGCATTACCACGGGCGCGGACGAAGCGGAATGTCTTGATCTGATTCAGGACGCCGCCAACCTCTGGCTGTGCGACATCGAGAAGGATGGCCGCGCCATTCCGGCCGCGACGCCGCTGGCGGATATCCCGCACGCGCCGGGTGATATCTGCACCCTGGTCGCCGTCGATACCGACAAGTATCGCCGGGAAAACGACAGCCGCGCCGTGCGCAAAAACGTGTCGCTGCCCGCCTGGATGGCCTATCAGGCGGAACAACGCGGCATCAACTGCTCACAGATTTTGCAAGACGCGCTTAGACAGGTCCTGGCCTGACCAATCCGTGCAAAAACGCCATGCGCGCGCATGGCGTTTTTGCGTGATAGGGTCAATGGTACTCCGGCAGCCAGCCTCCGTGGGCCTCGATCAGCTCGTCGCACATGGCCACGATGTCGTCGATGGACAGCTCGCTGGCGGCGTGGGGGTCCAGCATGACGGCCTGGTAGATGTAGTCCTTCTTCAGCGTGCGGGCGGCCTCGATGGTCAGCAGCTGCACGTTGATGTTGGTGCGGTTCAGCGCCGCGCACTGCTCCGGCAGGTCGCCGATGTAGGTGGGCTGCACGCCGTTTCTGTCCACCAGGCACGGCACCTCCACGCAGGCGTTTCTCGGCAGGTTCGTGATCAGGCCGTTGTTCAGCACGTTGCCGCCGATCTTCGTGGGCGCGCCGGTCTCCATGGCCTCCATGATGTAGCTGGCGTACTCGTGGGTGCGCTTGTGGGTGAGCGTGGGGTTCTGCGTCAGCTCGTGGCCGCGCTTCTTCCAGTCCTCGATCTGGTGGATGCAGCGGCGGGGGTACTCGTCCAGCGGTATGTTGAAGCGGTCGATCAGCTCCGGGTAGCGCTCCTTGATGAACCAGGGGCAGTACTCGGCGTTGTGCTCGCTGGACTCGGTGATGTAGTAGCCGAAGCGGCGCATCAGCTCCAGGCGCACCATGTCGCCGTGCTTGCCCTCCTTCTTGTACAGGTCGTAATCGGCCCTCATGCGCTCCATCCACCACTCGGGCAGCTCCTCGCCCTGGGAAAGGCCCGCGATGCGCTCCTCGAAGGTGCCGATGTCCAGCTTGCCCTGATTGTACAGCAGCGCCCGGCGCTTCGCCTCGGGGTACAGGTCCACGCCGTCCCTCGTCAGCTCCAGCAGCCAGGCCTGGTGGTTGATGCCGGCGATCTTCCACTGCACGGCGTCGTCGCAGGGCATGCCCAGCTCCTTGAGCAGCGTGGACGCGCACACCTGCACGCTGTGGCACAGGCCCACGGTCTTCACGTTCGTCAGCCGCAGCATCGCGCCGGTGAGCATGGCCATCGGGTTGGTGTAGTTCAAAAACCAGGCGTTCGGGCACACGGCCTCGATGTCGCGGGCGAAGTCCAGCATCACCGGGATCGTGCGCAGCGCCCGGAACACGCCGCCCACGCCCAGCGTGTCGGCGATGGTCTGCTTCAGGCCGTACTTCTTCGGGATCTCAAAGTCGGTGATGGTGCAGGGGTCGTAGCCGCCCACCTGGATGGCGTTGACCACGTAGTTCGCGCCCTTCAGCGCCGCCCGGCGGTTTTCCACGCCCAGGTACTTTTCGATGCGGGCCTTCGAGCCGTTGTTGCGGTTGATGGCCTCGAGCATCGTTGCGGATTCCTGAAGCCTGGTGGCGTCGATGTCGTACAGCGCGATGGTGCTGTCCTGAAGCGCCGGCGTCATCATGCTGTCGCCCAGCACATTCTTGGCAAATACCGTGGAACCCGCGCCCATAAATGTGATCTTCGGCATGTGGCCCTCCTCCGTCGCCCGGCGCGCGGCCGGGCCTTTCGTTGTATTGTACACTTTGATTATAGGTCATCGCGGGTCCCGTGTCAACACAGAATTTGCGCCGCTCCAAAGCCCGAAAACGGCGCGCAAACGGATTGTTTAACCACGCAAAATCGTGTATAATGAAATTGCGACACGCGACCGGGAGGCGATATTGTGAGATACTGTTTGGCCATAGACATCGGCGCGTCCAGCGGGCGGCACATCGTGGGCTGGATGCAGGACGGCGAGATCCGCACGCGGGAGGTCTACCGCTTCCCCAACGGCATGACGGAGCGGGACGGGCACCTGACCTGGGACCTGGAGGCGCTGCTGACGCACGTCCGATCGGGCATCGACGCGGCGCTGACGGCGTACCCGGAACTGGACAGCCTGTCCATAGACACCTGGGGCGTGGACTACGTGCTGATGCGCGGCGACGAAGAGCTACTGCCCTGCTATGCCTACCGGGACGGCCGCACCGCCGGGCCCATCGATCAGGTGCACGCGATCATGCCCTTTGAGGCGCTGTACCGCCGCACCGGCATACAGTTTGAGCCGTTCAACACCATCTACCAGCTCTACGCCGACAAGCTGGCGGGCCGGCTGGAGGGCGCGACCGACTTTCTGATGATGCCGGAGTATTTGATGTACAAGCTGTGCGGCGCGAAGGCCCACGAGTACACCGACGCCACCACCACGGGGCTGGTGAACGCCGAAACGGGCGCGTACGACCCCGAGATCATCGGCGCGCTGGGCCTGCCGCCGCGGCTGTTCCATCCGCTGCAACAGCCGGGCGCGGTGATCGGCAGCCACAGGGGCGTGAAGGTGATGCTCTGCGCCACCCACGACACCGCCAGCGCCGTGGAGGGCATACCGATGGAGGGCGACGCGCTGTTCCTCTCCAGCGGCACCTGGTCGCTGCTGGGCGTGAAGCTGAAGCGCCCGCTGACCGACGACGCCAGCCGCGCGGCCAACTGCAGCAACGAGGGCGGCGTAGGCTACATCCGCTACCTGAAGAACATCATGGGCATGTGGGTGGCCAACCGCCTGCGCGCCGAGCTCTGCCCGGACGCGCCCTGGGACGGGATCACCCGGGCGGCCTCCGAGAGCCGCTTCGACGCCGTCATGGACGTGGACGACCCCGCGTTCATGGCCCCCCAGAGCATGCGGGCGGCCTTCGACGCGCGGCTGTCCCAGCGGCCCGGCGGCCCGGCGGACTACTTCCGCTGCGCCTACCGGTCGCTGGCCGAGAGCTATCGGCGCGCCATCGCCGGGATCGAGCGCAACACCGGCCGCGCCTACGACAGGCTGTACATCGTGGGCGGCGGCGCGAAGAACGCATTTTTGAACCGCCTGACCGCCGAGGCCACCGGCAAGGCGGTGGTCGCGCTGCCCATCGAGGCCACCTCACAGGGCAATCTGAAGCTGCAACTGAATCGCAAGGAGGCATAGAATATGAAGGACATACTGACCGCGCCGTTTATGGTGGAGATGATCCGCACGCTGACCAACATGTACGACCACGGCTGGGACGAGCGCAACGGCGGCAACGTGTCGCTGCTGCTGGAGGAGGCGCAGCTGCGCGATTACCTGGACCTGAGCGCCGCGCCCATCCGCGACATCCCCACCGGCTTCACCGCGCCCGAGCTGGAGGGCAGGTACTTCCTGGTCACCGGCACCGGCAAGTACTTCAAGAACGTGCAGTACGCCCCGGCGGTGAACCTGGGCCTGGTGCGCATCGCGGACGGCGGGGCCCGGGCCGAGCTGCTGTGGGGCTTTGCCGACGGCGGCAAGTTCACCAGCGAGTTCCCGGCCCACATGATGAGCCATGTGGTGCGCCTGGGCATCGACCCCGACAACCGCGTGGTGATGCACTGCCACCCGGTCAACCTCTTGGCCATGACCTTCATCCACCCGCTCAACGAGCGGGAGTTCACCCGCACGCTCTGGCAGACGTGCTCCGAGTGCATCGTGGTGTTCCCCGACGGCGTGAACGTGCTGCCCTGGATGCTCTGCGGCACCAACGAGATCGGCGAGGCCACCGCCGAGAAGATGAAGACCGCCCGCCTGGTGGTGTGGGCCCAGCACGGCATCTACGGCGTGGGCCGGGACCTGGACGAGGCCTTCGGCCTGATCGAGACCGCCGAGAAGGGCGCGGAAATCTACATGAAGATCGCCCACCTCCCCCGCCTGGCCACCATCACCGACCCCCAGCTGCGCCAGCTGGAAGCCCACTTCGGCGTGAAGGCGCGGGAAGGGTATCTGGACTGATATGGTGAAATCAAGTTTTTGCAATTCATTGCAAAAACTTGATTTTTTTTCGTTTTTATGCTATGATGCATGCGTCTGGAGGGATGTGCCGTGATCGAAAGCCGTGCGCTCAAGAAGAGGGATCTCTATCTGAACAAGCTGATCGGGTTTCAGGACACAGAGCCCGTGAAGGTGGTCACGGGCATACGGCGCTGCGGGAAATCCAGCCTGCTGAAGCTGATGGTTGGGCATTTGAGGGCGTCCGGCATACTCCCGGAGCAGATCGTGGAGATGAACTTCGAGTCCCACGATTATAGGGTGATGGGCTCCGACGACCTGTACCGCTATGTGAAGCAGCGCGTGGTCCCGGGCAGGCGGATGTACCTCTTCTTTGACGAGATACAGCGGGTGGAAGCGTGGGAGGACGCGATCAACGCATTTCGCGTCGATCTGGATTGCGATATCTACGTGACCTGCTCCAACGCGCATCTGCTCGCCTCGGAATACGCCACCTATCTGGCCGGCCGCTGCGTGGAGATTAAAATGCTGCCGCTGTCCTTCCGCGAGTTTCTGGATTTTCACGGTTTTGAGCTGCGCGAAACGGCCAGCGCACTGGGCGGCACCCGCAGGCAGGCGTTCGATCAGAGCGGAGAACGCTACGATCTGCGGGAGGTCTTCGACGCCTATCTGCGTTTCGGGGGCATGCCCGGCATTGCCGAGGTGGGCCTGGATCAGGAGCGGGCGATGACTTTGCTGGACGGCATCTATGCCACCGTGGTCATCCGCGACATACTTGAGCGCGAGAAGCGCAGAGGGCAGAGGCAGATCACCGATCCCGTGCTGCTCAGAAAGATCATACGCTTCCTGGCGGACAATATCGGCTCCAGCGTCTCCATCGCCTCCATCGGAAACACGCTCGTCAACGAGGGCCTGCTGGAGGACGGCAGGCGGAGGGGCTCCCCCAGCGCGCACACCGTTCAGGCCTATGTCGACGCGCTGCTGGAGAGCTGTTTCTTCTACGAGATCAAGCGGTTCGACATCAAGGGCAAGGCGTACCTGCGCACCTTGGGCAAATACTACATCGTCGATCTCGGGCTGCGAAACTATCTGCTCGGCATCCGCGACCGGGACAGCGGCCACATCATCGAAAACGCGGTGTATTTCGAGCTTCTTCGCCGGGGCTATGACGTATCCATCGGCAAGGTGAACAGCGCCGAGGTCGACTTCATCGCCACGACAGCCGGCGAAAAGCTCTACGTGCAGGTCACCGAATCGATGCGGAGCGAGGAGGTCAGAGCCCGCGAGCTCGCGCCGCTGAAAATGATACGCGACAACTACGAAAAGATCGTGCTGTCGCCGGACCCCGGATTGGAATCCTGCTTCGACGGCATCCAATCGCTCGACCTGATCGACTGGCTGCTGGACGCGTGACAGGACTCAATCCTTCAACGCTGTGATCGGAACCACGATGGAGTGAGGCGTGAGGCGTTAGGAGTGAGGAGCATAAGGATGCCAGGGACCGGATTGCCGCGTTGGCCTCACAATGTTCGGCCGCCTCACAATGACATGCAGGGAGGAGCAGCCCCCGCCCTGTCATTGCGAGAAGCAGGCGACGCAGGAGCCTGCGACGTGGCAATCCGGTCCCCCGGTTCTCTGTTCCCGATATGCAGTATGAGTCAAGGAACCTGTCCCCGTGACTCACATTTAATTGTCACCGGGACGGTCCTGTTGACAAGAAAAGTTGTCAACAGGACCGTCCCGGTGACAAGAAAAGTTGTCAGTAGGACCGTCCCGGTGACAACGTAGGACCGTCCCGGTGACAAACGGTGACAACGGTGGGGAGGCATAGAATGCGGACGCCGCCCAAAAGCTTCCCCGTCGCAACGGGGAAGTACCCGCGAAGCGGGGGATAGGGCACTCCAGATGAACCGCAGCGCACGACGATACGTTCAGAGTCCCCCCACCACCGCAGGCGGTCCCCCTCTCCAGGGGCCCGTCCGTGCGCGATGGGACCCAATGCTGATGCATTGGGTC
>JAFYBB010000196.1 GCA_017540445.1 Clostridia bacterium
GATTTGATTTTTTTATGACATTTTTTCTCTGTTTTTTCATAATAACCAAAGGGACGCCCGAAGGCGTCCCGATGTTGAAACAGGAATCCGAAACAGGATTACAGCGGCATGGCGTTGTCCTTCTTGTCCAGCACGCTGTTGTCCAGGCCGAGCTGGCTGGCCTGGCGGGCCTGGAAGAACTTCTCGGCCACCTGGGGGAACAGGGCGTAGCTGAGCACGTCCTCCTCCTGGGTCAGGTACTGGCCCATTTCCTTCTTGAACTCGTCCAGGTGCTTGACGCCGTAGGACGGATCGTCCACGGGGCGGCAGGTGATGACCTTCTGATCGCCGATGACCTTCTTGCGCACCTGCTCGTTGACGGGCGCTGGCAGGCGGCCGTACTCGCCGCGCATCAGGCCCTGGCTCTCCTTCGGGCACATCTTGTAGCGTTCGCCGGTCAGCACGTTCATGACGGCCTGGGTGCCGACGATCTGGCTGGTGGGGGTCACCAGCGGCGGATACCCGAAGTCCTCGCGCACGCGCGGCACCTCGGCCAGCACCTCGTACAGCAGATCGGACTTGCCGGCCTGCTTCAGCTGGTTGATCAGGTTGCTGAGCATGCCGCCGGGCACCTGATACTTCAGGGTGTTCACGTCCACGCGCAGCACCTTGGGATCGAGGATGCCCTGGTCCTGCAGCTTCTGGGCCACGCCGCGGAAGTGCTCGGTGGCCTTGGTGATCAGGTGCAGGTCCAGGCCCGTGTCATACTCGGTGCCGGCCAGCGTGGCCACCAGGGGCTCGGTGGCGGGCTGGGAGGTGCCGTTGCCCATCGGCGAGAGCGCGCAGTCCACGATGTCCACGCCCGCCTCGATGGCCTTCAAGTTGGTCATGTCGCCGATGCCGGCGGTGTTGTGGGTGTGCAGGTGCACCAGGGTGGTGGGCTTCAGGGCCTCCTTCAGCTTCTTCACCAGCGAATAGGCCTTGTAGGGCAGCAGCAGGTTCGCCATGTCCTTGATGCAGATGTTGTCCGCGCCCATCTTCTCCAGCTCCAGCGCCAGGTTCACGAAGTACTCCTCCGTGTGCACGGGGCTGATGGTGTAGCTCAGCGCCACCTCGCAGATGCCGCCGTACTTCTTGGTGGCCTTGATGGCCGGCTCCAGGTTGCGGGGGTCGTTCAGCGCGTCGAAGATGCGAATGACGTCGATGCCGTTCTTGATGGACAGGCGGGTGAACTCGTCCACCACGTCGTCGGCGTAGTGGCGGTAGCCCAGTATGTTCTGGCCGCGGAACAGCATCTGCAGCTTGGTGTTGGGCAGCGCCTTCTTCAGCTGGCGCAGCCGCTCCCAGGGATCCTCGTTCAGAAAGCGCAGGCAGCTGTCAAACGTGGCGCCGCCCCAGCACTCCAGGGAATAATAGCCAACCTTGTCCAGAACCTCGCAGGCCGGCAGCATGTCCTCCAGGCGCATGCGGGTCGCGGCCTGGGACTGATGCGCGTCGCGCAGTATGGTCTCGGTGATCATTACTTTGCCCATTTTATACTCCCTCCAAATCCTATTAGTGCGCGAACAGCGCGATGAACACGCCCGCGGCGACCGCGGAGCCGATGACGCCGGCCACGTTGGGGCCCATGGCGTGCATCAGCAGGAAGTTGCCGGGATCCTCCTCCTGGCCCACCTTCTGGGAGACGCGGGCCGCCATCGGCACGGCGGACACGCCCGCGGAGCCGATCAGCGGGTTGATCTGCCCGCCGGAGAGGATGTTCATCAGCTTGGCCAGCAGCACGCCGCCGGCGGTGCCGCAGCCGAAGGCCACGACGCCCAGCACGACGATGTAGATGGTCTGCATGGTCAGGAAGGTGCTGCCCTGGGTGGTCGCGCCGACCGTCAGGCCCAGGAAGATGGTGACGATGTTGATCAGCTCGTTCTGGGCGGTCTTGTTGATGCGCTCCACGACGCCGCAGACGCGCATCAGGTTGCCCAGCATCAGCATGCCCACCAGCGTGGCCGCGTCAGGCAGCAGCAGCGACACGATGATCGTGACGGCGATCGGGAAGATGATCGTCTCGGTCTTGGAGACCTGGCGCAGCTGGCCCATGCGGATGGTGCGCTCCTTCTTGGTGGTCAGCGCCTTCATGATGGGCGGCTGGATCACCGGCACCAGCGCCATGTAGCTGTACGCCGCCACGGCGATGGGGCCCAGCAGGTGCGGGGCGAGCTTGGTGGTCACGAATATGGCCGTCGGGCCGTCCGCGCCGCCGATGATGCCGATGGAGCCGGCCTCGGCCGCGGTGAAGCCCAGCAGCTTTGCGCCCAGAAAGGTCAGGAAGATGCCCAGCTGCGCGGCGGCGCCCAGCAGCAGGCTCTTCGGGTTGGCGATCAGCGGGGCGAAGTCGGTCATCGCGCCCACGCCCATGAAGATCAGCGGCGGGTAGATGCCCAGCTTGACGCCCTGGTACAGGTAGTACAGCAGGCCGCCGTTGGCGGTTTGCAGCGCGTAGCCCATCTCGCCGGTGGTGGGGTTCATGCGCATCATCACGTCGGTGACATCCTTGCCCAGGTTCTTGGCCGCGGCCAGCGCCTCGGCTTGGCTGGCGTAGAACGTGAAGCTCGGGTGGCTCATCATGCCCGCGGCGGGCAGGTTCGCCAGCAGCATGCCGAACGCGATCGGCAGCAAGAGCAGCGGCTCGAACTGCTTCACGATGGCCAGGTACAGCAGGAAGCAGGCCACGGCGATCATCACATAGTTGCGCCAATCGCCGCCGGTGCCGTCCAGGCTCTTGGCAAAGCCGGTGGACTTGGCGATGTTGCCAAGGCCCCTGAGGAAGTTGATATCGGGATCGGTGTTCCCCGCCTCGGCCGCAGTCTCCTCCGCCGCCTCCGCGACCTCGGTCGCCGGCGCGGCCTCAGGCTCCGCAGCATTCTCGGCAAAAGCCACGAACACGGTCAGCAGGGCGAACAGCGCCAGCAGGCACGCGAGGGCGCGCTTGGGGCTTACCTTTTTCAATTTGGACATTCGTCAAACCCTCCTTACCGCTTTCCAAAGACTAATTCAGATTAGTTCAGCGAAAGCAGTACGTCGCCGGTATTGACGGTGGCGCCCTTGGACACGTTCACGGAAGCCACGACGCCGTCGCGGGGCGCCATGATCTCGTTCTCCATCTTCATGGCCTCGAGGATCAGCAGCACGTCGCCCTTCTTGACGTTCTGGCCCTGGGACACCTTCAC
>JAFYBB010000197.1 GCA_017540445.1 Clostridia bacterium
GACAGGCGCAGTGAAACGGTCATCGGATCACATCCTTTCTGTAATACATTATATTACGATACTGTCCAAAAGTCAATCCATAGCCCCGGGTACCAGACTGTCAACACCTCAAACGCGGGGTGTTGCTTTCCTTTTGGGGGCGATATGGATAGAGTCACGGGGACAGGTTCCCTGACTCACTTTTGTGAGTCAGGGAACCTGTCCCCGTGACTCAAACTTTCGATTTGACTATCCGGCAATTTAGGCGTATACTATTGTACAGTTCATACTGGGTATTTATGCGTAGGGGAGGGATTGCCGTGTTGCCCATTGGCATCTGTACCGATTTCGTCAACCTGCCGGAGGTCGCGGGCCTTGGGTTCGACTACATGGAGATCCCGCTGGACGCGCTGGCGGCGCTGCCGGAGGCGGACTACCTGGCCTTCGTCGAGTACGTGGAGGGCCAGAGCATACCGGTGACGGCCTGCAACCGCATGCTGCCGGAGGACCTGCCCATCACCGGGCCGGGCGTGAACGCCACGGCGCTGCACGGCTACCTGGCCCACGCCCTGCGCCGCGCCCAGCGGCTGGGCGTGAAGGTGGCGACGCTGGACGCGCCCCGCAGCCGCGTCGCGCCGCCCGACGGCGACTACGCCTTCGCCTGGCGGCAGTTCGGCAACTTTTTGCGGCTGTTGCAGGGGCACGCCCGGGACTGCGGCGTCACCGTCGCCATCGAGCCGCTGCGCAAGGCTGACTGCGACCTGATGAATTTGGTGTCCGAGGCGGTGCTGATCACGGGCATGCTGCAGCTGGATCATATCGCCGTGGCCGCCCACACCGGCAGCATGGCCATGGCCAGCGAGCCCGTCAGCGCGCTGCGCCGGGCCGCGCCGCTGCTGCGGCACGTCCACGTGGAGAACGCGCTGACCCGGACGCTGCCCCGCTCCGGCGACGGCGAGGACTACGGGCGGGTGCTGGAGACGCTGGCGGACATCGGCTACGCGGGCGGTGTCACGCTGTGCGGCAGCGTTACACCGACCTTCGCGCAGGACGCGGGGGCTGCGCTGGAATACATTCGCGAATCAGGAATGAGGAATGAGGAATGAGGAATTCAGGTGGAAATCCTTGCGGATTTCATGGATTTATAAATAGATCAAATCCCGAAGGGATTTGCACCGCCATTCCTAATTCCTAATTCCTCATTCCTCATTAGTTCACTGTCCCATCACACAAGGGGGTAATCGTTTGAACATCATCATCGTCGGCAACGGCAAGGTCGGCTACACGCTGGCCCAGTACCTGTCCAAGGACGGGCACGACATCATCATACTGGACCGCAACCCCACGGCGCTGAGCCGCGCCAGCGAGACGCTGGACGTGATGTGCATCCGCGGCAACGGCGCGAACGTGAAGACGCTGATCGAGGCCGGCGTGGAGACCGCGGACGTGATCATCGCCGTGACGGGCAACGACGAGCTGAACATGGTGTGCTGCCTGGCGGCCAAGCAGCTGGGCGCGAAGTACTCCATCGCCCGCATCCGCGACCCGGAGTACACGGAGAGCCTGACGCTGTTGCAGAAGAAGCTGGACATCGACCAGGTGATCAACCCGGAGCGCACCACGGCCCAGGAGATCTCCCGCCTGCTGCGCTTCCCGTTCGCCGTGAACATCGAGAGCTTCGCCCACGGCCGCGTGGAGATGGTGGAGTTCCGCACCGAGGAGCGCGACGCCATACTGAACACGCCCCTGGCGCGGCTGCACAACCACTATCCGCGCATCCAGTTCACCGCGGTGCAGCGCAACGGCCAGGCCTTCATCCCCGACGGCTCCAGCATACTGCTGCCGGGGGACCGGGTGTACGCCACGGGCGACCGGGAATCGGTCACCCAGTTCTTCAAGCACCTGGGCAAGGACACCCAGCGGCTGAAGTCGGCGCTTTTGATCGGCGGCGGGCACATCTCCTACTACCTGGCGCGGATCATCGCCGGCATGGGCGTCTACCTGCGGCTGATCGAGATCGACGAGAAGAAGTGCCTGCGCCTGGCGGACCAGCTGGACGGCGTGATGGTCATCAACGCCGACGGCACCGACCAGGAGGTGCTGGATTCCGAGAACCTGCCGGACTGCGGCGCGCTGATCTGCCTGACCAACCGGGACGAGGAGAACCTGATCACCGGCATGTACGGCGCGCGCCACGGCGTCAAGAAGGTCATCGTGAAGGTCAACCGGCTGAACACGATGGACGTGATGGAGGACCTGGGCATCGACAGCGCCGTCAGCCCGAAGCTGACCACCGCCAACGCCATACTGCGCTCGGTGCGCGCGTTGAACAACAGCCGCAACTCGGTGGTCGAAAAGGTGTACTACATGCTGGGCGGCCAGGTGGAGGCCTATGAGTTCACGGCCCTGGAGGGCGCGCCCTATCTGAACATACCGCTGAACAAGCTGAACATCCGCAAGGGGATACTGGTTTCGGTGCTGGTGCGCGAGCGCAAGTGCATCATCCCCTTCGGCAGCGACGCCATCGAGGCCGGCGATACCGTGATACTGACCGCGAAGGCGGGCACCGTGGTGAACCTGGAGGACGCCTTCGACCTAACGGAGATCAGAAGATGAACAAGCGATTACTCTGCCACCTGGTCGGCAACGTGGTGCGCGTGTGCGGCGCGCTGATGATACTGCCCATCATCGTGTCCCTGGTGCTGCGCTCCGGCGATACGATGCCGCTGCTGCTGTCGATGCTGATCGCGCTGGCCGTCGGCACGGCGCTGGCACTGGTCCAGCCCCGCCGGGACACGCTGCGGGCCCGCGAGGGCTTCGCCATCGTGGCCTTCAGCTGGATCATCGTGTCGTTTTTGGGCGGGCTGCCGTTCTACTTCAGCGGCTGCGTGCCCTCGCTGGTGGACTGCTTCTTTGAGACCGTGTCCGGCTTCACCACCACCGGCGCCACGATACTCACCGACGTGGAGGCGCTGCCCAAGGGCCTGCTGTTCTGGCGCAGCTTCACCCACTGGGCGGGCGGTATGGGCGTGCTGGTGCTGTCGCTGGCGCTGATCCCGAAGATGGGCGCGCGCTCGATCCACCTGATGCGCGCCGAGTCGCCGGGCCCGTCCACCGACAAGCTGGTGCCCCGGGTGGCCAACAACGCCAAGATACTCTATGAAATCTACGTGGCCCTGTCGCTGTTCATGGTGGCGGCGCTGCTGTTCTGCGGGCTGGACCTGTACGACGCGCTGGTGCACATGTTCGGCGCGGCGGGCACCGGCGGCTTCGGCACCTACGGCGCCAGCATCGCCTACTTCGACAGCGCGGCGGTGGACGTGGTCGTGGGCATATTCATGGCGCTGTTCGGCGTGAACTTCTCGCTGTACTACTTCCTGCTGCACAGGAACTGGAAGGCGGTGCTGGGCAACAGCGAGCTGCGCTGGTACGCCGGCATACTGCTGTCGGTCAGCGCCATCGTCGCCGTGAACATCATGCCCCTGTACGGCGGGAAATTCTTCACGGCGCTGCGCTACAGCTTCTTCCAGGCCTCGTCGATCATGACCACCACCGGCTACGCCACCGCGGACTTCGATCTGTGGCCCCAGCTG
The DNA here is from genome assembly GCA_017540445.1 of Clostridia bacterium. Taxonomy (GTDB): domain Bacteria; phylum Bacillota; class Clostridia; order Christensenellales; family Aristaeellaceae; genus UBA2862. The sequence goes on from JAFYBB010000197.1 coordinate 3,573, forward strand.
AGCCGGGTGCTGCTGGTGGCGCTGATGTTCATCGGCGCCAGCGCCGGCTCCACCGGCGGCGGCCTGAAGGTGGTGCGCGTGCAGCTGCTCCTCAAGAGCATGGTGCGCGACATCCGCCGCACGGTGCACCCGAAGTCCGTCAATACCGTAAAACTCGACGGCCACACCGTGGACGAGAACATCCTCAGCGGCGTGCAGGGCTTCTTCTTCGCCTACTTCCTGATCCTGATCCTGGCCACCGTGATCGTGTCGCTGGACGGCTTCTCGTTCGAGACCAACTTCACCGCCGTGGTGGCGACCCTCTCCAACATCGGCCCCGGCCTGGGCATGGTCGGCCCCGTCGGCAACTACGCCGCCTTCAGCGACCTGAGCAAGCTCGTGCTGTCCATGTGCATGCTGATCGGCAGGCTGGAAATCTTCCCGATACTGATGCTGTTCGCGCCCAGCGCGTGGCGGAAGTGAGCTATTGGCGCATATCACAATTTGTGATATGTGCCAATAGCTCACTTTGTGATACCATAGATACCTTTGACAAGCTGCCGTTTGGCAGTTTTTAAGTTGATATTCTCCCGCGGGCATGTTATACTGAGATGGAAGGAAGGGGGCACGCGCCATGACGACGCTCCATATGATTCGCCGGGCGGTGAACACAGCCGCCGCGC
>JAFYBB010000198.1 GCA_017540445.1 Clostridia bacterium
CGAGGAGATCAGCTTCATCAAGGACTGCCCGGAGGGGGATGTGCCGAACGTCCAGGTGGACAGCTGGCGCACGGACGCCTCTGAAGGTATATTGATCGGCGACGGCATGACGCTCTCCTTCCATACGATGAGCCTGCCGACAGCGCGTCTGGTGTGGCATTGCCCGTTCATCAGCGTATTCTCGTCGGACGATGGCAGGGTCAACGGTGCGGATTTCCGGGAATACATCCTGCTGCGGTTGGACGGTGAGAACTGGGAGTCGGATGCTCACGTCGAAAACAAGGTTCAGGTCACGCAGCAGGCCGGCTTCGAGGGCTGGAACGTCTGGAAGGATGAGAATAAAAAGGGGGTGGATTGCGTCGTAAAGATCAAAAGGAACGGGAATGTGATCACCATGCAAACGGAGAATTTGGGCATCGCCATAAGCAGCGTCACGACGATCCTCGACGATGTGATGAAGGACGTGTATGTCGCGCTCACCGGCGACCAGTGCGCCATCACGAATATCCATGTGATTCGCAGCGAATGAGTGCCGATCCGGAGACATACAGAAAGACATTCGGGCTATAAATCGGAATTTACAACTGAAATTCCCACCAAACAAAAACTGACGCGCGCCGTCATGGGACTGCTGAGCTATTATGGGATCAGCCTGATCTTCGTCCCCCTGGTCAAGACCTGGATCCCCGGATCGGCAGGCACATTTTTGTCCTGCTTTATCCAGATGTTCTACGTCTCATTCCTCTTTCCCTGGTGTGCAAAGCACATGGAGCGATCATACGTTACAGAAACGGCTTCTTCGTAGGCAAATATATCTCATTGGAGGCGAAAATCGCCAGGAATCTTTTTATTTGACAGTGGGGGAAATCATGCGCTTTGGACTGACGGATTGTCTGCTCTCGGAGATAACAGAGCTTGCAAGGACGCATGACCTTGACAGGGTCGTTTTGTTTGGGTCGCGCGCGCGAGGGGATTATCGGGACAAGAGCGACATTGACCTTGCGGTTTCAGGCGGCGACGTCAATGCCTTCGCGCTGGACGTCGAAGCGGAAACGCATACGCTGCTGCCCTTTGATGTGGTGAACCTCGATGGTTCGGTGCAGCGGGAGCTGTTGGAATCCATTGCGCAGGAGGGATGCGTGATCTATGAAAAAGTATGAAAACTTCTGCAATGCGCTGGACATTGTTGATCAGACCAAAGGCACTTTTTATGACATGTTTTGTGAGCTGAAGCGGGAGATCGATCAAAACTGGATTGAATAACACACGGGAGGGACGAACACAAAGGACCGACCCCATGTGTTCCCGGGCGGGGAATGGGTGGAGCGCGATGAAGCGGAAGGAAAAGCTGTTCAACCGGCTCCTGACGGAGCCGGAACGGGCGAAATATGAACACATGCGCCAAAGGCGCAAGGAGAATGAACAGTCCCTGCGGGCGAGCCTGAAGGGGCACCTCTCCACGCTGAACGACGGCGTCATGGCGATCATCATCACCGTCATGCTGCTGGAGATACCGTTTCCGACGTCGTCGGAGGGCTATGGGGCGTTCCTTTGGGCGATACTGATCTTCCTGGTGAGCTTCTTTGTCGTCGCCGGCTTCTGGTACGATAACAAGCGCGCCTTTGAATTGATCCGGGAAGTCGATCACCCCGTCATGATCGTCAACTTCCTGTTCTTGGCGATCGTATCGCTCATTCCCGTGATGACGAAGTGGATCATGCGGGAGACGACCGCTTTTTCCGTTCTGAACTACGGCATCGTCCACATGGCGGCGCTGCTTCTGGGCGAGATCCTGTATATGGTGATCGTCCGGAAGCGGTTTCAGGGCCATGGGGGATTGCTGGCCAAGCTGATGCTCTCAAAAATGGGGCTCATTCTGGCCATGAATGTGGCCCTGATGCTGCTGGGCTGGTTCTTCCCCAGGCCGGTCGTGATACTGTATGTGATGCTGCCGATACTGCGGTTCCTGCTGCCGGGATAAGCCTCTCTGTAACACAAAAGGACCGTCCCCGTGTGTTTGGACAATGACACCGCCCATCCGGGCGGCGTTTTTAGCGGCGCGACTTGGCAGGGGAAGAAAAGTTTTGTAAGATTCTGCCGTCTCATGCGTCCAATGGAGTGAAAGGAGGGCGGGGGCTCAATGCAGGTTGATTCATTCGATCAGATCTATCAGACCTACTTCGACCCGGTATACCGTTTTGCGCTCTCCCTCTCCGGGAATCCACAGAACGCCGAGGAGATCACCCAGGAGACGTTTTTCAGGGCGATGCGATCGCTGGATCAGTTTCAGGGCAGGAGCAGCCTGAAGAGCTGGCTCTGCGCCATAGCGAAAAACCTGTGGCTGTCGGAGTTGCGCAGGAAGAAGGCACAGCCGATGGACGACGCGATGCCGCTGGCCGATCCGTCCATCGGGCCGGAGGAGGCGATCGTGCGCCGGGATGAGGGCATGCGCGTCCACCGGCTGCTCCATCGACTGGACGAGCCCTACCGCGAGGTGTTCACATTGCGGGCCCTGGGACAGCTCAGCTTCCGGGATATCGGGGAGCTCTTCGGCAAATCCGGGAATTGGGCCTGCGTGGTCTACCATCGGGCCCGCACCAAAATCAAGGCGGGAATGGAGGAATGAAGATGCGAATTCCCTGTGCGATGATACGGGATCTGCTGCCGCTGTACGCGGAGAAGATGGTGGCGCCCGAGACGGAAGCGCTGATCGCGGCGCACCTTGACGAATGCGCGGCATGCCGGCAGAAGCTGTCTGAGGTGGAAGCGGGCGTCGAGGCCCCGGCCGTCGACGCGTCAAAACCGCTTCAGGCGCTGAAGCGGGAGCTCCGAAGGCGCCGCCGGTGTGCCGCCGTCATCGCGGCGCTCTGCGTCTTTGTCGCGGTGTACACCTGGTTTTATCACGCGAACGCATGGAAAATGGTTCCGTGGGAGGAGGGCCTGATCGAAGTCGCCGGGATTGAGGAGCGCCCCTACGCGGACGTATACGGCCAGGAGGCCGATGCCGACGGATCCCGCGGCGCGACGGCCGAAGCGCTCATCCTTCGGGTGGACAGCCGGATCAACGGGACCCAGGAGAGCAAGTTCAAGGACGATGACGGCGCGGATACCGTTCTGCTGCGGGGGTGGTCGACCAACAACAGAGGCCGGTTTGTCAGGGATTATAACGAGATGGCCCTCTGCCCGGTACCGGATCGCCTGATCTACGAGGGGAGCGACCGGCAGCAGCTCCTGTGGGGGGAACCGCTTGACGGAGGTGTCGAGACGCTGCCGCGACTGGCTTTGGGCTATTATGTGCTGATCGCGGTGGTGGCCGCGGCCGTTTCCGGAACCACATGGTTCTTGCTGCGCGGACGCGACAAGAGCTGGATGGCCAGGCAGGTATTCTTTGCGCCCATGGCCTGGCTCGGCGCGCATTTTCTGATCAAGGGCGGTCGCACCGTCAGCGACTTCATGGAGCGCGATTTTCTCAGCATACTGTTGATGGCGGCCGCGCTCTACGCGCTGCTGTCACTGGCGTGGCAGGTCCTTCTGCGGCGAAGAAAAGAGGCATAACTGATCACGGCGGGGACAGCCGCGCAAGCTGTCCCCGCCGTTTCGTGTACCCGTCAGCTTTTCCCGTATTCCTTCTTCGCCAGCCACCCGCGGAAGATGCCGCCCTCAAACAGCGAGATGATGAAGAAGAAGATGTCCGCGAACAGTATGAACACGAAGGAGGGGAGCAGTATGCGCGTATAGCGCTTCCCGGCGTCGGTCCCCCTGCGGATGTGCCCGCCCATGCGGGCGAGGAAGAACAGCACGCCCAGGTTGAAGAACAGCAGCAGCGCCGCGTTCTGCCCGAAGCTGATCCAGGCGTCCTTCGGGAAGAAATTCCCGGTATTGGCGACGCTGAGCACGGTGTTCACCGCCAGCAGCGCGACATCCACGAAGAACAGTATGCGGCTCACGTTCAGCATCACGCCGCCGCCGATCCCGACGCCGCCGCCCCAGGTCAGATTGGCCCGGTGGCAGAAGTGCTCGAAGCACTGCATCAGCGGCTCGTTCTGTTTGCCCTCGATGAAGCCGTTGTTGGCGACGCAGTAGACGCTCAGGCGCAGGCCGTTCTCCCGGCAGAACGCCTCCATCCTCTCCAGGAAGCGGAGCACGTGGGAGGGGATGCCGTCCACGTACAGCGGCACGCCGAACACCACGGCTTGCGCGTCCCGGAGCTGCTGAAGGACGCGGTCGTGATCCGACGGGGCGCGCAGCTTTTCGGTGACCTTCTTCCCGCCGGTGAACAGCCGCTGCAGGAACAGGAAATAGGCCGAGGCGCAGAACCGCTTCTTCGGGCTGCAGTTGATGAAAACCGTCTTCACAGCAATCCCTCCAATTCCGAGAGGTTCTCGAGGAACGTGACCTCGGAGCGCTCAAAGCCGTCGTTGATCGCGTTGCGCTCCGCCAGATAGCGGAAGGTGGCCTTCTCGGCCTCGGTGATCTCACCGTAGACGATCACCCGCCACAGGGCGTGCTTTCCGTAGCGCAGCGTGTGGTGCATCTGCCGCCCCCGGTAGGTGCTGAAGGGCGTGGACGTTCCGATGGAGCGGTCCAGCACGTTCTTGACGTCGGCGCTGTACCCGCCGTACAGGTTTTTCGTGATGATGACCAGCTCGTCGGCCTGCCCGATGATGCGGCAGACCTGCTGCAGTGCGTCCTTCATGAAGCACCCGGCGGGGTGCTTGGTCCAGCAGCCGAAGCACCCCTGGCACGGGGCGTATTTGCCGTCGGCTTCGATGGCCCGGTCGCTTTTGGAAGCGATCAGGCCGGCGTAGGGGCCTTTCAGATCGTGCAGTATGACTTTCATGAGATCTCCTCCCGCGTGGCCGCGAGCACCGCGCCGTTCCAGGTGCGCTCAAGGTGCTCCGCGATCAGCTTTTCGTCGTATTCCAGGTGGTTGTTGGCGATGATGCTGGCGTATCCGTGGGCGAACATCGCCACAGTGATGAACACGGCCTTGGTCTTCTCCAGGCTCAGCCCCGCGCCCTCCTGCATCACCGCCAGGACCGGGAGCAGCTCCTCGGAATCCACCATCTCCAGCAGGCTGTTCTCCCGGGCGTATCCGGACTGAAACAGAAAGCGGAAGAGCTGCGGCTCATCCACGGCAAAGCGGATGTAGTTCAGCCCGATGGCCAGTATCGGGTACTGCCCGGGCGGTATGTTCATCATGTATTGTGAGTGCAGCCGGTCGACCCGCGCGTAGGCGGCCCGCTTCAGGTTGTCGATGGTCGAGAAATGATACATCACCGGCTGCGTGGAGCAGTGCAGCCGCTCGGAAACCGTCCGGGCGTTGACGTTCTCAAAACCGCTCTGACGGACGACTTCAACGGCCGCGTCGATGATCATGTCCTCTGTGACTCTTGTCCTGGGCGGCATGCGGAGGTTCTCCTTTTATTGTAATTGTTGTTATGCAACGAGGATTATACATCGCTTTTCGGATTTTGTCAACAGGAAAATACAAAAAGCGGGGACGGTCCATGTGCAAGGACCGTCCCCGCCGTCCTACAGGCGCTCAGACAAGCCCCAGCTTCTCAAAGGCCCAGGCCAGGCCGTCCTCCTCCACGGCGGGGCAGACGAGGGTGCTGATCTGCTTCAGCGCGGGGCTTCCGTTGTCCATGCAGACGGAGGTGCCCACGGTCTGGATCATCTCCAGGTCGTTCATGCTGTCGCCGAAGCCCAGGGTGTCGGCGATGTCGAAGCCGAAGGCGTCCGCCACGATGCGCACGCCCTTGCCCTTGTCGAAGGCGCGGTGGATGATCTCGCCGTTGAGGCAGTGGTGGGCGGCCACGTCCTGCACCACAAAGTGATAGTCCTTCTCCAGCGCCGCGCGGGCGGGCTCGAGCTGTTCGGCGCCGGTGCACATGAACACCACCTTGTAGATGGGGCGGCCGTCGTACTGGGCCATCGGGCGGATGTTCAGCTGCTCCGCCAGCGCCTTGCGCCAGCGCACCAGTTCGCTGTTGCCCTCCCCGGCCTGGGCCAGGAAATCGCCCAGATCCTCGTCGCCGTAGGTGGCGTCCACCGCCTCGATGGTGCGGAACACGCCGTTCTCCTTCAAGAGCCTGAGGGCCGTGTCCCGGTCCGCGGCGGGCATCGGGTGGTCGTACAGCACCCGGTCGCCCGCGAACACGCGGCCGCCGGCGCAGGCCACCGCGCCGTCGAAGCCGTAGGCCAGCACCGGGGCCAGCATGTCCGGGTTGCGGCCCGTGCACAGAAAAACGCTGTGGCCCTTCGCCTGCGCGGCGCGAATGGCCTCGATGGCGCTCTGGGGGGGACGGTTGCTGCCCGCCGGGGTCAGCGTGCCGTCGATATCGAGAAAGATGCACTTCCTGTTCATGGGAAACCTCCGTAAAGGCGCGTTCCCGCGCCCGCCTGTATACAGATTATATATCAGAGGATGCGCCGAGGTCAAGAACAAGAAAGATGACAGCGAGAACCGTCCCCGGTGTCATCCTATCCTGGATAAATGATTGGTAAACCTATACTCTTGATAGGAGAAGCAATTCCCTCATAGATTGCTGCTACGGAATCCAATCCCATATCAGGATGGGCGGTGCCATTAGAATCAATCCATATGTAGAAATGACAATTTTGAGCCGGAAAACCAGCATATTGATAGCTGAAATTGACTGCAACTGCTCCATGTAGAGTGCGTAGATCCATACTTTCGCTCTTTGCAACTACAGGATAGTAAATAAACGATATAAATTTAATATCTTTCTCTAATGGGGTACTATCAAACTCTGTTATTGCATCATCAAACATCATGTCAAAAACATGATCTAGACCGGGCAGACTGTCAACAGTGTCTTTGTCAATAAATGAGCCGGCAACCTCATATAGTTTTCCGTGATTCACTGATATAATAACAGGCTCTGAATCTTCTGAATGATTTTGAGAATGCACAGTAAGAATACCAAATTGTTCAGATACACTCATTCCTTCATATGTGGAGACAACCGGAACATTCTCTTCCAATATTGCAACATGCAGATCAATCATGTCATTGGAATATGTTTCGCAGTAAAACAGATGGGGTATCGATTCGGTCAGACCGAAGTCAGAAATATTGTCGGAGTAGCGGCCTAAGGCTATGACACGGTCATTACAAATATACCAAAACCGTCCTTTAAATGTAACTGTTTCTTTTCTGAATCCATCTGTGCAAAATACCCAGATACCATCTTTATCCCAAAAGGTGTGCATTTTCCAATGCTCTGAAACTGACGGCTCATCGGATTGTATGGCACGCAAAATCACATCTCTAACAGATGCCAAGGATGGCATCTGTGACAGACGTATCCGATCGTTTCCGTCCGCATCGGAGAACCATACACTGTCATCTTGAAATACGACGTGGGAAACGGGTGTTCGCAGTGTGATGAGGCCAGAAGATAATATGATTTGCTGAACATCTTCCTGCGTGACGGACAGGGCAAGAGCATTAAGCAGAAGCATACTGACAAACCATATAAACAACAGAGTAGCACTCAGTTTCAACTTCATAATTAATTACGCCTTAAGTCCTATATGTGAATTGTTTTCTGTATGTATACGAACCATTTGCCCTCCGGCTGTATATGAATAGCACCAAGCTGGAGAGTATTCGACCTCGAAAGGAGGTGGTTCCATTGGGCGATCTGTGCCCACTAGGGGCATTATAGCACAAATCAGGAAAGGAGTAAACAATTAGATGACACCGGGGACGGTTCTCGCTGTCATCTTTTTGTTGACACAACACGGGTTGTATGTTATTCTCATTCCAGAATACAGATGAAAGAGAAGATGTACATGCCGAGACAAGCGAGAACCAAGAGCGAATCGGGGTATTTCCATCTGATCGTCCGGGGCATCGGAAAGCAGATCCTGTTTGAGGAGAGAGGGGATTACCTGTTCTTTCTGAACAGGCTGGAGCGCTATTGCCTGGAACAGGATGTGGGCGTGTGCGCCTATTGCCTGATGGAGAACCACGTTCACCTGCTGGTCCATGACGGGAAAGACCACGTCAGCCTGCTGATGAAGAAGCTGGGCGTCAGCTATTCCCAGTACTACAACCGCCGCTACAAGCGCCAGGGGCATCTGTTCCAGGACCGTTATCTGAGCGAGGCGGTCGAAAATGAGTCCTACCTGTTGACGGTGTTTCGCTATATCCTCAACAATCCTTGGAACGCGGGGATCTGCCCGGCGGCGGACTATGAGTGGAGCAGCTACGGCCTGTATGCGCATCCGACGAAGATGATGGAGCTTGCGCTGGTGCGGGAGCTGATCGGCGATGAAGAACAGTACAGGCGATTTGTCAACGCGGCCAATGAAGACGCGTGTCTGGAATACGAAACGCCGAAGCGGGGCGACGACTGGGCCAGGGAGAAGATCACGGAGCGGCTGAACGCGGAAAGCGGGTCGACGCTGCAATCGCTGGACAGGAAGGGCCGGGACGCCGCGCTGCAGCAACTGTTGGAGGAAGGGCTGTCCATCCGACAGATCGAGAGACTGACCGGCATCAGCCGGGGGATCATTCAGAAGGCAAAAAGATGACAATGAGAACCGTCCCCACTGTCATCCAAAGGGTAAAAAGATGACAGCGAGAACCGTCCCCGCTGTCATCTTTATGGGAGGAATGAGATGTGAACGACATGGAAAGACGCGCCCGGGCGCTGAACGTGGCCTACATCGGCGGCGGCTCGCGCGGGTGGGCGTGGGGCTTTATGACGGATCTGGCGATGGACGAATCGATGTGCGGCGTGGTGAAGCTGTACGACATCGACGCCTCCGCCGCGCGGCGCAACGAGATCATCGGCAACAGGATCAGCGCCCATCCCGATGCCGCCTCCCGGTGGAAGTACGAGGTGTCCGCCAGCTTGCGGGAAGCGCTGACCGGCGCGGACTTCGTGGTCATATCGATACTGCCGGGCACGTTTGCTGAGATGCGCTCGGACGTGCACCTGCCGGAGCGCGTGGGCGTGTACCAGCCCGTGGGCGACACCGTGGGCGCGGGCGGGTTCATGCGCGCCATGCGCACCGTCCCGATGTTCGTGGAGATCGGGGAGGCGATACGCGCCTTCGCGCCCAAGGCCTGGGTGATCAACTACACCAACCCGATGAGCCTGTGCGTGTGCACGCTGTACCACGTGTTCCCGCAGATCAAGGCCTTCGGCTGCTGCCACGAGGTGTTCGGCACGCAGAAGCTGCTGTGCGAGATGCTGGAGGGCGAGTATGACATGCCCGGCGTCACCCGGCAGGAACTGTACACGACGGTCACGGGCATCAACCACTTCACCTGGCTGACCCGGGCCAGCTACAGGGGGCACGATCTGATGCCGCTGTACGCGCGGTTCGCCGAAAAGTACGCCGAGACCGGCTACGAGGCGGGCGGCGATGACAACTGGATGAACAACCACTTCAAGTGCGCCCACCGCGTGAAGTTCGACCTCTTCCGCCGCTACGGCGCGATCGCCGCCGCGGGCGACCGCCACCTGGCCGAGTTCACCGCGCCGTGGTACACCCGCGACCCGCAGACCGTGCGGGAATGGAAGTTTCAGCTGACCCCCGTGGCCTGGCGCGAGAAGGACCTGGCCGAGCGGCTGAAGCGCTCCGACGATCTGATCTCCGGCGCGCAGGCGCTGAAGCTGGCGCCCTCCGGCGAGGAAGGCCACCTGCTGCTGAAGGCCGTGCTGGGCCTGGGGGACCGGGTGAGCAACGTGAACATCCCCAACCGGGGGCAGATCCCGAACCTGCCGCTGGGCGCGGTGGTGGAGACCAACGCTCTGTTCGGCGCGGACCGCGTGGAGCCCGTGTTCGCCGGGGCCCTGCCGAACAACCTGCTGCCGCTGGTGGCGCGGCACGTCTACAACCAGGAGAACACGCTGACCGCCGCGCTGACCTGCGACCGCGCGCTGGGCTTCACCACCTTCATGAACGACCCGCAGCTGGCCGGCGTGACCCTGGGCGACGGCCAGAGGCTGTTCGACGACATGCTGGAAAACCAGCGCGAATACCTGCCCGGGGGTTGGTTCAGATGACCCGCCGACATTGCACCCGTTGATACCGACAAAGGGGGGACCGGCCATGAAGCGCGGCTTTCCGAAGCCGACCGGCGAATACGCGGTCGGGACGCTGACCTATACCGTCGCGAACGACCGGGAGGAGCTGTTGCGGCCCGGCACGATGCGCAGCGTGGCGTGCCGGGCGTACTATCCGGCGCCAAAGAGCGAGACGGCGGGCTGCCGGCCGGCGGCGCAGATGTCGAGAAACATGGCCGGGGCGATCCGCAAGGCCTTCATGGTCCCGCTGAACTACGATAAGATGGAGGCGGCGGGGGAGAACCGGTCGGAATGCTTCGTGGACGCGCCGCCGGTCCCGGGCGAGCGGTTCCCGCTGATCGTGTTTCACCACGGCTACAACTCCTACCGGGAGGGCAACTCGTTCCTGTGCATCGAGCTGGCGTCCCACGGGTACGTGGTGCTGTCGGTGGCCCATTCGCTGGAGGGCCTGTGCACTGAGTTCGACGACGGCACCTGCCTGTACTACGAGAAGAGCCTCACAAAGAAGACCTACCGGCCGTTCCTCGGCGGCGCGCTCGCCGCGCTGAGGCTGACCCGGGCGAAGGGCGGCGACGCGGAGCTGGCCCGGCGGTTCGACGCCTTCCAGAATAAATACTGCCGGTTTTTGATGGGCCGGGTGGAGGAATGGGTGAAGGACACGAAGGCCGCTCTGGAGTACGCCAGGCGGCATCTGGCCGACCGGATCGACTTTGACCGGGGCATCGGCGTCGCCGGCCACTCCTTCGGCGGCGACACGGCCTACGCGCTGTGTCTGCGGGAGCCGGAATTCGTCTGCGGCGTGAACATCGACGGCGCGCCGTTCGGCGACTACCGGGGCGACGTGCTGGAGAAGCCGTTCATGCAGATCAGCTGTAAGGGCAACGCCACCATCGTGACGCGGGTGTACCTGAGGCACACGAGGCCCGTCTACAGGGTGCTGTTCCGGGACATGCAGCACGTGGGCTTTTCGGACATGAAGCACCGCATCCGCCCCGGCTGGATGGTCGGCAGGCTGGACGCGGACGCCATGCACGAAAACCTGTGCAAATGCCACCTGGAGCTGTTCGACGCGTACCTGAAGCGGACGAAGGACCGCCCGGCGCTGGCCGGCAACGACGCGATCACCGTGACGGAATACGCGCCGGACATGTAGAAAGATGACAATGGGGACGGTTCTCATTGTCATCTTTTTTGGAAAAAGATGACAGCGAGAACCGTCCCTGCTGTCATCTATTTGGGTGAAAAGATGACAGCGAGAACCGTCCCCGCTGTCATCTTTTGTTACGAGAGCGCCGCGAAGATGCGGCTGCCCTTGGTGTCCAGCCAGCGCAGCAGCAGCAGCGCGGCGGCGGCGAACAGGGCGGCGGCGAGGGCCAGGTAGAGGGCGGGGCCGAGCTTGTAGCCGATCAGCAGGTACAGGCCCGCCAGCGCCACGCAGAAGCCCCAGCTGCCGAACATCGCGATGCTGACCGCGCCGCTCTGCTTGATCGGGGCCAGCTCGCTGGTCCAGCTCAGAAGCGGCATCCGGACGCCGATGGTCGTGGCGAACACGGCGGAGAACGCGGCGTAGACCAGGGGCGTTAGGCAGAGCAGGGCCTTTGCCGCGGGCGCGGCAGGCACGGCGATGGCGGCACAGACGGCGGCGAACGCCATCGGGACGCCGGTCAGCAGCAGCTGCAGCGACAGCTTCGCCCGCAGGGCCAGCCGGGGCGTCACCGGCAGGGACTGGGGGATCCACAGGCTCCGGCCCTCCAGCGACACCGCCGGGGCGGCCATGTCGTTCATCGACGAGGCCAGGCAGAGGGCCGTGCAGACCAGCACGGCGGCGCTGCCCGGGCGGCTCGCCAGCACCCGGTTCAGGGCTTCACAGATCTGCGCGCCCTTGATCAGCAGCAGCACGCCGCAGGCGGGGATCAGCAGCACGCCCAGGCCGCAGTTCAGCATGTAGTTCGGGCTGGAGGCGAACCGGGCCAGCTCCTTGCCCAGCAGCGCGCCGAAGACCGTCCTCTGCCGGGCCGGCTTTTCCACGTAGCGGACCCGGCTGACGCTGCCGGTGGCCGTGGCGATGCTCAGAAAGCTGCGGGTCATCACGACCCAGACCAGAGCGCACAGCGCCGCGACGGCGGCGGCGTAGATCGCGGCCGCGGCCCAGTCGCCCTCGCCGATTTTGCCGAACAGGTACAGCCCGTGGGCCGCGCCCCGGATGCGCGCGCCATAGGTCTGGGCGTTGGCGATGATGTCGCGGATCAGGTCGTTGGCCTTGAAGTAGAAGAAGTAGTAGCCGCCGATGAACAGCAGCGAGACCAGCACCGTCACGAAGCTCTTGTTCTTCAGGCGCAGGCTGATCTTGGCCACCACCCAGCCCAGCGCGCAGGAGAGCAGCAGCACGATGAGCGTGACGGTCGCCAGCAGCACGATGCCGCAGACCACCCGCGCCGCCGTCGCGCCGGCCACGACCCAGTAGACGATCAGCGCCGGGATCAGCACCGTCGCCGCGTACATCGCGCCCAGCAGGTACACGTTGATCAGCCGGGCGGCCATGATGGTGCGCACCGGTATGGGCAGCGACAGCAAAAGGTCGTTGTCCTTGGCCAGGTACAGCCCGGAATAGGTGTTGAACACGCTGCCGAACGCGCCCAGGAAGATCGACACGCCGCCCATCAGCAGAAAGTACAGCCAGCCCATGCCCGCCTGGGTGAGCCCGCCGCACATGGACAGGGACAGGGCCGTGAACATGCCGCCCAGCATGCCCACCATGATCAGCACGAAGAACACGAACCAGCAGACGATCGCGCCCTTCGAGCGCATCCGGTTCTTCTTCGCGTCGTAGAAGTAGCCCTTGAACACCTCCGAGAGCTGCTTTTTCAACAGGACCTTCAGCATTTACTCCGCCTCCAGTTCCAGGAAGACCTCTTCCAGGCTGTCGTCGCCCCTGACCTGATCCATCGTGCCCACCTTGACCAGCCTGCCCTGCTTGATGATGGCGACCTTGTCGCACAGCTTTTCGGCCACCTCCAGCACGTGGGTGGAGAAGAAGATCGCGCCGCCCGCGTCGCAGTGCTCCCGCATCATCTGCTTCAGCAGGTGCGAGGCCTTCGGATCCAGGCCCACGAAGGGCTCGTCCATCACGATCAGCCGGGGGGCGTGCAGCCAGGCCGCGATCACGGCCAGCTTCTGCTTCATGCCGTGGGAGTACGCGGAGACGGGCTGGGCCAGGTCGCCGGTCAGCTCCAACAGGTCGGCGTATTTGCGGATGCGCTCCTGCCGCTCGGCGGGGGCAATGGCGAACACGTCCGCGATGAAGTTCAGGTACTTGATGCCGCTCATGAAGTCGTACAGGTCGGGATTGTCCGGGATGTAGGCCAGCTCCCGCTTGCACTTCACCGGCGCCTCGGTGATGGAATCGCCGTTGACGGTGATCTTCCCCGCGTCGAACTTCAGTATGCCCACCGCGCTCTTCAGCGTGGTGCTCTTGCCCGCGCCGTTGTGGCCGATGAACCCGAAGATCTCACCGGGCCGGATGTGCAGCGACAGGTCGTCCACGGCCCTCTTGTCGCCGTAGGTCTTGGTCAGATGCTCGATTTTCAGCATGTTCTCACACCCCGTATGTCCTGATTCTGGAAGTGACCGATCGTTCGCTCCATATTATAGCGACCGGTCGATTACCTGTCAAGCCCGTCCGGACGTTAACTTTATGGGTCCTGTTCGTCGTTTCGGCGTTCCGGGGAAGGGACCGGGCGTCGACTTGCAAAAGTACGCTGTTTGTGCTAAAATAGCATCCGTTCTTTGAAATGAACACAATACGCCGGGAGCGGGCGCCGCGCGCCCGGCCCGGGCAGGAAAGGGAGATACCGACCATGAAGAGAATGATTGCAGGAATACTGGCGCTGATATTGATGCTTGCGTTTTCCGCCTCCGCCGCTTCCGACGGCGACCGGTCCATCACCACCGGCCTTCCCACCGACCACGAGGCCAGGATCATGGTGTGCCAGATGGACAATGAGCCCGGCGCGCGCCCCCAGAAGGGCATCGGCTCGGCGGACATCGTCTACGAGGTGGAGATCTACGACGGGGGCTACACCCGCTATACCGCCGTGTTCAACGACACCATCCCCGAGCAGATCGAGGCCGTGCGCTCCGCGCGCATCGTCCACGCCGACATCTGCTACGAATACCAGGGCGCGTTCATCCACTACGGCGGCCAGAAGTATCCCGGCAGCGACGTCTACTACACCTTCAAGATCCTGGAGAACTTCGGCACCCGCTACGACGGCATCAACGGCGACCGGGATTTTTACCGGGACAGGAACCGCAAATCCCCCAACAACGTGATCTGCAACCTGAAGAACCTCTACGACCGCACCGACTGGAGCACCATGGTGTGCAAGTCCCCCCTCCGGTTCCGCAAGAAATTCGCGGTTCCGAAGCAGGGCGAGGCGGTCACGAAGTTCCGCGTGCCCTATCAGAAGAAGGCCTATTGCCCCGGCTACGTGTGGGACGCGGAGCTGAAGCGCTACAGGCGCTATTACAACGACAAGCCCTACGTGGACGGCGCCACGGACGAGCAGGTGCTGGTGGACAACATCATCGTGCAGCACGTGGAATACGACTGGTTTGAGGGCAAGTCCGACCGCCCGAAGGTGGAGCTGACCGGCGAGAACAAGTGCGACTACTTCATCGGCGGGAAGCACTTCACCGGCACCTGGAAGCGGTCGAAGATCAGCAAAAACACGGTCTACTTCGACGAGAACGGGAAGAAGGTCAAGCTCAATCCCGGCACGACCTACATTCAGCTCCTCAGGACCGAGAGGGACCTGGAGATTTTGGAGTGACAAAAGCGTGCGCACGAAAGGGGGCTGCCTCGGGGCAGCCCCCTTTCGTGCGCGTTCGCGGCCCCATTTTTTTGCCGATGGAGTAGCAATCGGCGCCGTATTGTGTTATTATAAAGTATAAGGCGTATTATACCCTTCGGGCCGCGGCCCGATCGCCCAATTTCATGAAGGGAGGATCAGGGGATGTAGTTTGCCGACACCACCGTCTACTTCGTCGCGATGGCGGCGGGGGTGCTGCTGTGGACGGAGTACACCGTCTCCTATCTGGACGAGGAGAGCGCGTTCGGGCGCTTCCTGGTGACCGCCGGGCGCGTCCTCGCGGGATTGATCACGACCCTGGCCCTGGTCAATCTCATTAAGCCGGTGCTGTTCACGGTGGACGCCGAAAGCGTCTACCGCGTCTTCCCGATCCGCTATGTGATACTGGTGGGGCAGATACTGCTGCTGCTTCTGATCTCGGCCTTCGCGCTCTCGTCGATGCTGCGGGAGAGCGGCGGGAAGGGCAAGGCGATGAAGTACAGGGCGCTGGGGATGTTCGGGCTGATCATGGCCGTGTTCCTGTTCATACAGCTGTGGTTCCCGTACCTGCCGCTGTACACCATCGCGTACCTGCTGGGCACCTGCATGCTCCACACGCTGGTCATCAACGACGAAAAGGAGAACTACCGGCGCGACGTGGAGGAGGCCGCGAAGATCGCGGAG
>JAFYBB010000199.1 GCA_017540445.1 Clostridia bacterium
ATCCAATCCGTCAGGCGACGGGGAACATGTCCCGGGGAGAGGCACCGAAAGAGAACGCGCGCCACTGGCTGAAAGCGCGCGGCGGCGGCCACCGCGGGGTACCGGCCCCCGATGACAGGCGTTTCGCGCGCGTTACAGCGCGGACAAGCGGCTGAATACTTCAGCCAGCAGGGTGGAACCGCGGATGCAAGGCATTCGTCCCGGCAGAGGGACGAGTGCTTTTTTATTCCAATTTCAATCGAAGGAGTGTATCACCATGGATCGCGAACAGTTTTTGGAGGTCTACCGCCATTCCCTGGCCCACATACTGGCCAAGGCCGTGATGGAGATCTTCGGCCGGGAGAACGTGCAGATCGCCATCGGCCCGCAGATCGCCGACGGCATGTACTACGACTTCCTGCTGCCCCGGGGCATCTCCACCGAGGACTTCCCCGCCATCGAGGCGAAGATGAAGGAGATCATGAAGCGCAAGGAGGCCTGGACCCGCAAGGAGGTCACCAAGGACGAGGCCCTCTCGATCTTCAAGGGCCAGAAGTACAAGGAGGAGCTCATTGGCGACCTGCCCGCGGACGAGACGATCACCGTGTACTACACGGGCGACGACTTCGTGGACCTGTGCCGCGGCCCGCACGTCGAAAATTCGGCGGAGCTGCTCTCCGTGGCCTACAAGATCCGCGCCGTCTCCAGCGCCTACTGGCGCGGCGACGAGAAGCGGGATTCGCTGCAGCGCGTGTACGTGTACGCCTTCCCGGACCAGCAGCAGCTGAAGGCCCACCTGGCCATGATCAAGGAGGCCCAGGAGCGCGACCACAAGAAGATCGGCAAGGAGCTGGACCTGTTCATGTTCGACGAGACGGCCCCCGGCATGCCCTACTGGCTGCCCCGCGGCTGGAAGCTGTACCAGACGCTGCTGGACTACTCCCGCAAGCTGCAGCTGAAGCACGGCTACACCGAGATCTCCGCGCCGCTGATCAACAAGAAGAAGCTGTGGGTGATCTCCGGCCACTGGGCCCACTACCAGAACAACATGTTCATGGTGCCGGGTCTTGAGGGCTTCGTGGCCGCCGACGCCGAGATCCCCGGCGTGCTGGACAACCCGCTGGACGGCCTGGACGAGACGGCGACGGTGAAGCTGGAAAAAGGCGCGCCGGTGTTCAACCGCGACCTGGACGACACGATGGGCGCCAAGCCCATGAACTGCCCCAACGCCATGATGACCTACAAGCGGACGCTGCACTCCTACAAGGAGCTGCCCATCCGCTACAGCGAGTATGACGTGCTGCACCGCAAGGAGAAGTCCGGCCAGATGAACGGCCTGTTCCGCGTGCAGGAGTTCCGCCAGGACGACGACCACACCTTCGTGACCGAGGACATGATCGAGGACGAGATCGCCGACATCATCGCCATCGCGGACGAGATCTACGCCACCTTCGGCGTGACCTACCGGGCCGAGTTCTCCACCCGCCCGGACGACTTCATGGGCGACATCGAGGTCTGGAACCGGGCCGAGGCCGCGCTGAAGAAGATCCTCGACAAGAAGTACGGCGAGGGCAACTACGAGATCAACGAGGGCGACGGCGCGTTCTACGGGCCGAAGATCGACCTGCAGATCAAGGACGCCCTGGGCCGCGAGTGGCAGTGCGGCACCATCCAGCTGGACTTCCAGCTGCCCCACAACTTCGGCCTGACCTACACCGCCCAGGACGGCAGCCAGCAGATGCCGGTGGTCATCCACCGCGCGCTGTACGGCTCTCTGGAGCGCTTCATCGGCATCATCATCGAGAACTTCAAGGGCGCGTTCCCGTTCTGGCTGAGCCCCTATCAGGTGGCCGTGGTGCCGATCCGACCCGAGCACAACGCATACGCGAAGAAGGTCGCCAATGCGCTGGAGGACGAGGGCATCCGCGTGGAGGCCGACTACGCCGACGTGAACATGAACACCAAGATCAAGTTCTACAAGACCATGAAGGACCCCTACATCGTGGTCGTCGGCGACAAGGAGGCCGCGGAGGGCACCGTGTCCATCACCGTGCGCGGCCAGAAGCAGCAGCTGCACGACGTGAAGCTTGCAAAGCTGGTGGAGATGTGCAATAAGATGAACGCGGAACACAGCCTCGAGCTGATCGGAGAAGCATGATGTTGGCTGGAACTCCTCCCATGGGCTGGAACAGCTGGGACTGCTACGGCGCGGCGGTCACCGAGGCCCGGGTGCGCGAAAACGCCGAATACATGGCCGAACACTTGCGGCCCTTTGGCTGGGAATACGTGGTGGTGGACATCCAGTGGTACCAGCCCACGGCCATGACCCATGAATACGAGCCCTTCTCCGAGGAATGCATGGACGGATACGGCCGCTTCCTGCCCGCCGAGAACCGCTTCCCCAGCGCGGCGGGCGGGGCGGGCTTTAAGCCGCTGGCCGAATACATTCATGCCCTGGGGCTGAAGTTCGGCATCCACATCATGCGGGGCCTGCCGCGGATGGCGGCCCACCGCCGCCTGCCCATAAAGGACAGCGCGTACCGCTGCGACCAGGTGGCCGATCCCAATTCGATCTGCGCCTGGAACCCGGACATGTACGGCCTGAAATGCGACCATCCCGGCGCGAAGGCCTACTACGACAGCCTCTTCCGCCTGTACGCCGATTGGGGCGTGGACTTTATAAAGTGCGACGACATCGCCCGGGAATACCCCCACTGCGCGCGGGAGATCGAATTGATTTCCGACGCCTGCCGGGGCTGCGGGCGGGACATGGTGCTCAGCCTCTCCCCCGGCCCCGCGCCGCTGGAGCGGGCCGAGCACTTGAAGCAAAACGCCAACATGTGGCGCATCACCGACGACTTCTGGGACAGCTGGCCGCTGCTGCTGGGCATGTTCGAGCGGGCCGAAAAGTGGTGCGTCCACGCGGGCCCCGACCACTGGCCGGACGCGGACATGCTGCCCGTCGGCGCGCTGCGGCAGTGCTACGACAGCCACCCCGCCGGCAAGTGGACGAAGTTCACCCAGGCCGAGCAGCGCACGATGATGACGCTGTGGTGCATGCTGCGCTCGCCGCTGATGATCGGCGGCGATCTGCCGAAGAACGACGATTTCACGCTTTCCCTGCTCACCAACGAAGCCGTGCTGGCCATCGAAAGGGAAAGCTGGTGCGCGCATCCGCTGTTCAACACCGAAGAGGCGTGCGCCTGGATCGCGCCCCGCAAGGACGGCAAGGGCTGCTACGTGGCGGCGTTCAACCTGTCGGACAAGGCGCGGCGGGTCGCCGTCGATTCCGCGCTGGTGGAGTGCGGCTTCTCCACCGCCACCGAGCTGTGGACCGGCCGGACCGCCCGCCGGGGCCTGAGCGCAAAGCTCGCGCCCCACGACTGCGCGGTGTGGCTGGTCGAATAACGCTTCCGATAAACTGGTCAAGTACGATTTACCAAATCGTACTTGACCAGTTTGTTCCCGTCACATTTCCATCGCACCTTCGATCGTCCTCGCGAAGGCCTCCAGCCCCGCGCGGTCATCTTCGTCAAAGCGGTCCAGCTTCGGGCTGTCGATGTCCAGCACGCCCGCGACCCGTCCATCCTTATGCAGCGGCACCACGATCTCGGAATTGGACGCGCCGTCGCAGGCGATGTGGCCCGGGAAGGCGTGCACGTCGGGCACCACAAGCGTCTGATCGTTTGCCGCCGACGTGCCGCACACGCCCCGGCCCAGCGGGATGTGGATGCAGGCGACCTTGCCAATGAACGGCCCCAGCACCAGCTTCCCCTGACGCATCAGGTAGAAGCCCGCCCAGTTGAGATCCTCCATCGAATCGTACAGCAGCGCCGCGGCGTTCGACAACAGCGGCACGTACCACTTTTCCTGCTCCGCCAGCGCCCGCAGCTGGGCACACAGCAATTCATAATCCATAAGCGCCCTCCCGCCTCGTTTGATGCCTTCATCATACCGAAGTGAGCGGGCGCTTGTCAAGCCTTTGCCGCGGATGATTGCTTGACGTCCGTTCCTCTGAGGATGTATAATAACCGACGGGGACCATCAATAGCAAGCTCAGCGCCGCGGAGATCAAGGCCGTCAAGAACCTGGATATGGATAACGATCACCTGCAATTTGACCTGGGGATCATTGGCTGCATCCGGAATCTGAAGGGCGTCGAATGCTTCACAAACCTGCGGTATCTGGATGTCAGCAACCAGGATCTCAGGACGCTGGATGTCAGCAAGAATACCAGACTTGTCGGGCTGTACTGCGACTATAACGAAAGCCTGAAGACCCTGAAGCTGGGCAAGCAGAAGAACCTGGACCACCTGTCGACCTTCTTCTGCAAGAAGCTGAAGAAGATCGACATCGGCGGCTGCCCCAAGCTGCTCGCGCTGTTGAATCAGTACGACAACGTCGGTGGTTTTGGCCAGACTTTTCCGACCTCGTTCCGCCAAGCCACCTTTCTCAAGCGCTGTCCCGCTATGGGAAGCGCTTTTTTAATCCAGCCTGTTTCATGATCTCATTCGCTGTATATCGGGATTTGATCTTTCCGTCAACCGTTATGTTAATGCCTGTGATGGGACTGAACCAAATGTCGTGGTCTCCTTTGCCGTGCCGCACAAAGTGACAGCCGTTGCGCGACAATTCATCCCTCACTTTCTTCTCGTAATCAGCCATACATGGGCACCCGATCTTCTCTCTCGGTGTAGTAGGACAGCATGAAATCCGACGTGGCGTTTTGGTTGAGCTTGAGCAATTCGGGAACAGCCTGTTTCACTCTTTCAAGCAGCGCGTCAAACGATCCAGATTCCAATACAAGTCCGGGAACATCATCGCTCGTGGCTATCCAGACAGCCTCCTCCTCGTCCCAGCGGAACTTGATTATACAACGCATAGTCCTTCGACCTCCTTGTTTGTATTATATACGCTGCCCTGCTGTCCGTCAATCCTTCCTTGTCCGTTCATTTTGCGTTTGTTGATATTGTTAAACGAATATCCGGTGCGTCGCTTCCCATTTACGCACTTGAAATTGCCTATGTCAATAGATTTTACTTGACATGGGTCCTCGTCTTGCGTATAATGAAAAAGCTGTCAAGATAAATCACTTGCGGGGGCGCTGACGATGGCCGACATGGACGAGCGGGTGGAGCTGAATTACCTGCTGGATTTCTACGGCCCGCTGCTCACGGAGCACCGGCAGGAGCTCATGCGCCTGTACTGCGAGGAGGACCTTTCCCAGCAGGAGATCGCCGACCAGCTTGCCATCACCCGCCAGGGCGTGTTTGACGCGCTGGCCAAGGCGAAGAAGCAGCTGGCGGATTACGAGGACAAGCTGGGGCTGGTGAAGCGGCACCTGGCGCTGACCCAGGCCGCCGAGAGGTGCCTGGAGGCGCTCTCGCGCGTGCGGCCCGCGCCCGAGGACGAGGCCGCGCTGCTTGCGGCCCGG
>JAFYBB010000200.1 GCA_017540445.1 Clostridia bacterium
CAACAATTCTTCTATGTCTATCCGCTTCATTCAGCTCACCTCTGCTGAATGTTTCGACTTCTTCTCGTTTTATCCTTTTGGTTAACACAATGTTAACTATCGCGCTCACTCTTCCTCGCTAAGTAAATGATGTCGCCCTGCCGGGCGGGCGGCGCATCGCCGCCCCTACCCCCTGTTCCCTGTACCCTGTTCCCTGTTCCCTGTTCCCTACTCCCTACTCCCTACTCCCTCGACATCAACAATTCCCCGTATACACATACCTCAGCTTTTCCCCCGCCACCTCGGCCAACCTGTATACCTTCCGCACTTCGGTCGGGCCGCGGTCGGTCATGTGAAAGCGCGGAAAGAAGCGGGAGATGTGCAGCGGCACGTTGGCTCCGACGGTCCGTCCTTCGGCGTCCTTGAGCCCCGCCACCCAGGCGGAGAGCGCGCGCATCTCGTCCTCGGAATCGTTCTCGCCGGGCACGATCAGCGTGGTCAGCTCCACGTGGCAGCGCTGAACCGCCGCCGCGACAAAGGCCTTGACCATGTCGAAATCCCCGCCCAGCACCTGGTTGTAGTACCGCGCGGTGAAGCCCTTCAGGTCGATGTTCATCGCGTCGATGTGCGGCGCGAGGGTGTCCAGCACGCCGATTTGGGCCGTGCCGTTCGTCACCAGCGCGTTCACCATGCCCGCCTCGTGGCACAGCTTCGCCGCGTCGCGCACGAACTCCCAGCCGATCAGCGGCTCGTTGTAGGTGAACGCCAGGCCGATGTTCCCCCGGGGCCTCAGCCGCAGCGCCGCCTGTACCAGCGCCCGGGGCGTCGCGGTATCGCAGCTTTCCGCCAGGCGCAGCGCCTCCCGCGACCAGGAGATGTCGCTGTTCTGGCAGAACGGGCAGCGCAGGTTGCAGCCGTAGCTGCCCACCGACAGTATCATGCCGCCGGGGTGGAACCGCCTGAGCGGCTTCTTTTCGACGGGGTCCAGCGCCAGCGCGGTGATCCTGCCGTAGTTCGCCGGGATCACCCGGCCGCCCGCGCAGCTCCGCGCGCCGCAGAAGCCCCGGCCGCCCTCGGGAATGTCGCAGTGCCTGAAACAGACGTCGCAAATCGCCATGCCCGCGCCCCCTATCTGTGCCGCACGACCTCGAAGCGCTGCAGGTCCACCCGCTCCGTGGGCCCGATGCCGGCCTTCTGACGTGCGATGTCCACCTGCTGGCGGACGGTGTCCACGCCCTCCAGGTCCGGCAGCAGCAGCCCGCGGCGGCTCCCCCGGCTGACGATCACGCCGTAGCGCTTCACGTCCAGCTCGGCCTCGGAGGCGATGTCCTCCGGCGCGCCCAGCACGTCCACGTTGATCTCCAGCCACTTCAGTTCGTCCGCGCGCACCGGCGCGAAGCGCGGGTCGCGGGAGCAGGCGCTGACGGCGTTATGGATGATCTCCTCGGCCAGGCTGTTCCGCGTGGGCGCGATGGTGCCGATGCAGCCCCGCAGCCGGCCCTGCTTGTGGATGGACACGAACGCCCCGGCCCGCCCCTGCGCCAGCGCCTCCGGCAGGCCCTCCGGAACGTCCATGACCTTTCGGTTCAGCACCCAGTTCTCCACCGACCGCCAGGCCAGCGCCACCCAGGGGTCGCACTTGGCCCGCTCGTCCACAAGCCGCGCTTCCTGCGCCCGCTGGCGGATGTCCAGAAAGCGTCTGGCGTCATCCGGATGCTTCGGATAGAACGCGCAGATGCCGTAGCCCACGCCGGTCACGTCCTCGTGGGACAGCGCCCGGGCCTCCACGGCCATGCCGTCCAGCGCGCCGGCCATGATCACAAAGGAGCGGTGGCCGCACTCCGCGGCGCGCTCGCAGAAGGCCTCGTCGAAGTCGAACAGCTCCCCGAAGGCGGCCCGCCCGCACACGTCCATCACGCGAGCGTCGTACTGCGGGCCCTCGGGCGCGTAGCCATAGGGGCCGTAGGCCTGCAGCTTGTGGGAGAGGTCGCCGCTGGCCACGTACACCACCCGCCTGCCGGTCTCCTCCGCGGCCCGCTTGATCAGCTGGCCCAGGCGGTAGTGATCCTCCAGCGGCAGCCCCGACAGGCCCACCCGCACGAGCTTGAAGCCCGCGCAGGCCTGGCGGATGAAGTACAGCGGCACCATCGTGCCGTGGTCCAGCGCCTTGTCCCGCTCGCCCCGGGTGCCCGCGGGCAGGCCGGCGGCGATGGCCAGGCGCTCGACGGTCTTGGCCAGCTCCGCGTCGTATTCCTCCTTAAAGCGCACCTGGGGCGCACGGAAGCGCGCGAAGGACCCCTCCGCGCTCCGGCCCGGGGAGATGTGGAAATAATCGGCGTACATCGTGGCGTGGGGGCTGGAGATGACGATGGTCTCGGGCCGCAGCGCCGCGATCTCCTCCGCGACGCGGGCATAGGCCGCCCGCGTGGCCTCGACCTGCGCTTCGCTCCCCCGCCCCACGTCCGGCACGATCATCGGCGGATGGGGCACCATGAATGCGGCGGCGACGGACATGGCAATTCCTCCTTCGTGGGTGCTGGTATCATTATAGGGCATGCGCGCCGGAAAAGCAAGCGCGTCCGGGCCGTTGACATTGACGGTTCCGCCTGCTATAATCGCGGTAGAGCTTGTATGGGGAGACGTTGATCATGACAGAAGCCACCGAGAGATTTGAAGCGCGGATACAGGCGCTGGCGGATTTCATACTGGAGGACTACGGCAACGACCGGGTCATCGACCGGCTGGAGATGTTCACCCAGCCCGACCGGCACGTGATCGAGGAGCTGATCGGCAAGCTGCTGCGGCTGGTGTTCCCCGGCTACTTCCGGGACTACAACTACCGCATCTACAACCCGAAGAACAGCCTGTCGGCGCTGATCGAGGACGTGGCCTTCCACCTGAACCGCCAGATCGCCATCGCGCTGCGGGGCGGCGCGATGGAGGCGGAGGCCGGCGTGGAGAAGCAAGCCGAGGACATCACCGCGGCGTTTCTGTCGGCGCTGCCTGAGATCCGCGCCTACGTGGAGACCGACCTGCAGGCCGCCTACGACGGCGACCCGGCGGCCAAGAACAAGGCCGAGGTCATCATCGCCTACCCCGGCCTGTACGCCATCACGGTAAACCGGCTGGCCCACGCGCTGTATCAGCTGAACGTGCCGCTGATCCCCCGCATCATGACCGAGTTCGCCCACAGCCGCACCGGCATCGACATCCACCCCGGCGCGCAGATCGGCCGGTACTTCTTCATCGACCACGGCACCGGCATCGTCATCGGCGAGACCACCGTGATCGGCGAGGCCGTGAAGATCTACCAGGGCGTCACGCTGGGCGCGCTGTCCACCCGCGGCGGGCAAAAGCTGCGGGGCAAGCGCCGCCACCCCACCATCGAGGACCGGGTCACCATCTACGCCGGCGCGTCCATACTCGGCGGCGAGACCATCATCGGCCACGACTCCGTGATCGGCTCCAACGTGTTCATCACCCACCCCATTGCCCCCGGCACCCGTGTGAGCATCAAGAGCCAGGAGCTGCTGTACAAGAACGGCCAGGGCTACGTGTTCCAGCCCGACGTGCCCGGCGACGACGCGCAGTGGTGCTACAGCATTTGATTCACTGAACGCAAGCGCGCCGCTCCTTCAAGGAGCGGCGCGCTTGCGTTCGTCAATCAGTCGCCCATATTGCGGGTGGCGCGGTCGAACAGCGCCTTGACCTTCGCGTTGGGCTCGGGGGTGACCATCGACACGACGACGGCGGCGGCCAGGCCAATCACGAAGCCGGGGATGATCTCGTAGATGCCGGTGCTCTTCAGGCACACCAGCCACAGTATGTCGGCCAGCGCGCCGGTGACGATGCCCGCCACGGCGCCGCCGAAGGTCAGCCGACGCCAGAACAGGCTGAGCATGATCGTCGGTCCGAAGGCCGCGCCGAACACGCCCCAGGCGTTCTCCACCAGGCCCATGATGGTGCCGCTGTTGGGGTTGGACGCGATGATCAGCGCGATCAGCGCGATGGCCATGACCACCACGCGGCCCGCCCAGAGCATCTCGCGGTCGGAGGCGTTCTTGCGGAATATGGGCTTGTACACATCGCTGGCGAAGGCCGAGGCCGAGGCCAGCAGCTGGGAATCCGCCGTGGACATCGAGGCCGCCAGTATGGCCGAGAGCAGTATGCCGGAGATCAGCGCCGGGAAAATGCTGCGGGTCATCTGGATGAACACGGTGGCGGAGTCGGTGATCTCGATGATGCCCCTGGAGGACATCACCCGGCCCACCGCGCCGGCGGCCACGGACATGGTCAGTATGATCAGCGTCCAGGAGATGCCGATCACGCTGGACTTGCGCAGCTCCTTCTGGGACTTGACGGACATGAAGCGTATGATGATGTGGGGCATGCCGAAGTAGCCGAGGCCCCAGCCCAGGCCGGACGCGATCTCGCGCCAGTTCCCGGTGAAGGCCCAGTAGTTCTCGGGCATCTCGGCCGCGGCCTGCACCGGCGCGCCCTTGACCGCCGCCAGCGCGAAAATCGGGGCGATCATCAGCGCCGCCAGCATCAGCAGGCCCTGGAAGAAGTCGGTCCAGCAGACCGCCGGGAAGCCGCCCAGGAACGTGTAGCCGATGATGATCGCCGCCGCCAGATACATGGCCGTGGTGGCGTTCATGCCGATGACCGTGTTGAACAGCGTGCCGCAGGCCTTGATGCTGGAGGCCGCGTAGATCGTGTACGCGAATATGAAGATCACCGCGCAGATGATCTGCAGCGCCTTGCTGCCGGAGAGGAAGCGGTTGGTCAGGTATTGCGGTATCGTGATGGAGTCCTTAGCCTCGATCGAGAAGCGGCGCAGGCGCGGCGCCTCAAAGATCCAGCTGAGCGCGTAGCCGATGGCCAGGCCGATGGCGATCCAGGTCTGCCCCATGCCCGCGGCGAACACCGACGCCGGCAGGCCCATCAGTACCCAGGCGCTCATGTCCGACGCGCCGGCGGACAGCGCGGAGACCCACGCGCCCATCTTGCGGCCGCCGAGGAAATAGTCCTTCTCGTTCGCGCCCTTGGAGCGCGTGAAGAAGAAGACGCCGATGCCGATCATGAACAGGAGGTAGATGATAAATACGACCAGTTCGGTAATGTTCATGGAACCGCCTC
>JAFYBB010000201.1 GCA_017540445.1 Clostridia bacterium
GGCGGCTTCCGCTGACGCGCCGGGCGCAAAAACACGGCTTGGGAAAGGAAGAGGAGCATGAGTATGATGCAGAAAATAAAAGCGGCGCTGGGCCAATGGATGACCGGCCGGCACGGCGCGGACGAGCTGTCGCTGATGCTGCTGATCACGGGCCTGGTGCTGTCGGTGCTGGGCTCCGCGCTCAGGTTTGGCGTTTTGAACCTGCTGGGCCTGGCGGCCTATGTCTTTTCGATGTACCGCATGCTTTCCCGCAACGTTGAAAAGCGGTACGCGGAGAACGCGAAGTTCTTGGGCCTGCGGCAGACGGTGACGACCAGCGTCCGCCAGTTCTTCAACCGGCTGAAGAACGCCAGGAAGTACAAGTATTTCAAGTGCCCCGAGTGCCGCACCCTTATCAGGCTGCCCCGCAAGGTGGGGGAAGTCACCGTGACCTGCGGCAAGTGCCACCACGCCTTCAAGCAAAAGGCCTGATCGCGATTGCGCCTTTTGCCGAAATCTGCTACAATAGGGGCAAAGGAGTGAGTATCCCATGAAGCAGCACATCGATACGGCGCCGGTCTGGGAGAGCTACCGCCAGGACTGTGAATGTCCGCTCTGCCTGCTGCAGGCCAAGGTGGAGGCGTCCACCGTGGATTACTTTCTGGGCGAATCGGTGATGGAGCCCAGCCAGCGGATCGAGGTCAACAAAAAGGGCTTCTGCCCGGGCCACTTCAAGATGATGTACGACGCCGGCAACCGTCTGGGCCTGGCGCTGATGACCCACACCTACATGAAGGAGACCATCAAGGCGCTGAAGGACAACGCCGACAGGGCCAGGAGCGCCGCGGCGTCGGATTCCGGCATCGCGCTGTTCAAGCGGTTCGGCGGCCAGAAGGGCGGCGGCCTGGCCGACGCGGCCAATGAAGTCAAAAAGATGGCAAATACGTGTCTTTTGTGCGACAGAATCCGCGAAAACATGGAGCGATACGTGTACACGGTGCTGTACATGTACAAGCATGAGCCAGAGTTTCCGAAGCTGTTCGAGCAATCCAAGGGCATGTGCCTGGAGCACTACGCCCAGGCGCTGGAAATGGCACAGCAGCACCTGTCCGGCGAGCAGCTGCGGCGCTTTGTGGACACGCTGACGGACATCGAGCTCAAGAATTTTGACCGCCTGTCCGGCGAGATCGAGTGGTTCACGAACAAGTTCGACTACCGGAACCAGGACAAGCCCTGGGGCAACAGCCGTGACGCCGTGAAGCGCTGCGTCAACAAGCTGGGCCACCAGGTGATATTGGAAGACTGACGGCCGGGGGAGGCTATGGATATGCCGATCAAGTACTGCGTGCTTGACGAGAACAAGATCTGCGACGATTGCGGCGAATGCAACGTCTGTGATCTGGACCCGAACAAGATCTGCGACAACTGCATGAAATGCCTGAGGACCGGCGCGGATTACAACGCCATCGAGATCGACGAGATCATCGAGGACGGCACCGACACGGCCGATTACGAGCGGCTGCGCGCGGAGCTGGCCGAGATGGACGATGGCGAGCTGCCGTTCGATTGCTTCAGGGAAGGGACCAAATAACTATGCGCAAAAGGCAGCTTTTGCGAAAAGATATGCCGCGGGGAACGTGCTCTACTGGACTTTGCGGTTGATTGGAATGATGATGCTGTACCCGCGGCATATCTGTATCGCAAAAGCTGAGTCGTTGTACCTCTGTACTTTCGTTCGCATCAGTTGAAATGGTTTTGTCTGGAGGTATTCATCAAACATATGTCGGTATATGCTGAACAGCGAGCCAAGGAATTGAAGCTACTGACGCGCGAAGCGCTGCGCGAGCTTCCGGACGTGTGCTTTGATTTTATCAACGCCATCGACTCAACGACACAGCCGCTGACGCGGTACGCCTATGTATCGGATCTGAAGCTGTTCTTTGGCTTTCTGACGTCGGAGCTTGTGAAGTTCGCGGACAAGACGCCGGGCACGCTGGAGCTTTCCGATTTGAACAAGGTCACCTCCCGCGACATTCGCATGTACATGGAGTTCCTGGGCTACTACGTCAAGGACGATGTCGAGTTTTCCAACCAGGACCTCGGCAAGATGCGCAAGCTCTCGTCTTTACGCAGTTTTTACAAATTCCTGTACAAGAACGGCTACATCGAGGCCGATCCCGCCGCGCTGGTGGACATGCCCAAGCGCCGCCAGAAGCCCATCATCCGCCTGGAGATCGACGAGGTCGCGCGGATGCTGGACCTGGTGGAATCCGGCGGCATGCAGAGCGAGCACCAAAAAAAATACAACGACCATACCCGCGTGCGCGACCTGGCGATACTGACGCTGTTTTTGGGCACCGGCATCCGCGTCAGCGAGCTGGTGGGCATCAACATCGGCGACGTCGATTTTTCGATCAACGGCTTTTTGGTGACCCGCAAGGGCGGCAATCAGGCCATACTGTACTTCCCGGACGAGGTCGCCCAGGTGTTGAAGGACTATCTGAAGCTGCGGCAGACCCTGACGCCCGAGCCCGGCCACGAGGATGCGCTGTTCCTGTCGCTGCAGAATAAGCGCATATCGGTGCGCGCCGTGCAGATGATGGTCAAGAAGTACGCCTCCCAGGCCGCGCCGCTGAAGAAGCACCTGAGCCCCCACAAGCTGCGCAGCACCTTCGGCACGAATCTGTACCACGAGACCGGCGACATCTACCTGGTGGCGGACGTGCTGGGCCACAGCGACGTGAACACCACCCGCAGGCACTACGCCGCCATGACGGACGATCGCCGGCGCATGGCCGCCAAGAAGGTGCACCTGCGCGAGGACGCGCCGACGGACGCGGATTCGGGCGGCGGCAAATAGCGCCTACAGCCGGATGTTGTGCTGTCTGATCTCACCGGTGGCCAGTTCGTCGCACCGGTTGTTGTAGGGGTTGTCCGCGTGCCCCTTGACCTTGATCCAGCTGATTTTGTGAATGCCCGCGAGCTTCAGCAGCGCCTGCCAGAGGTCCTGATTCTCGACGGGCTTTTTGTCGCTCTTGAGCCAGTTGTGCCGCTGCCAGCTGTCCAGCCAGCGCTTCTCAAACGCGTTCACCAGATAGGCGCTGTCGGAATACAGGCGGACGATGCAGGGCTCTTTCAGCCGGGACAGCGCCTGGATCGGGGCCATCAGCTCCATGCGGTTGTTGGTGGTGTGGGCCTCGTAGCCGGAGATTTCCAGCTTCTTCTCCCCGTACATCAATATGGCGCCCCAGCCGCCCGGCCCGGGGTTGCCGGAGCACGCGCCGTCGGTGTAGATCACGACCTGTTTCAAGCTAAGTCCTTTCCGGCAAGCGCGCGGTCGAAGGCCTCGCGCATCGCGCGCGCGTTGTCGCTCAGTATTTGCAGGTAGACTTCAAAACCCTCGTTTTCGGTGTGAGTAGACATCACATCGAGCTTCGCGACCGTCAGGTTGGCGCTCTCCAGGGCCTCGACGAGGGCCTGCGGCGCCTGTCGCTCGATCAGCACAATGTCAGCGCCATCATTTTTCAGCCGCTCAATGAGCTTTTCCAGGGCCTCGCCGGTCAGCGCGTCGCCGCTCTCCCGGTCCACCTGATCGGCGATCACAAGGCCGAAGTCCCGGGCGCAGTAGACGAGCGCCTCATTCATCAGGATCACCCGCCGGCCTTCGCAGTCCGACAGCAACTCCCGGGCGGCGTCGAAGGCTGCTTGCAGTTCGGTCTTCGCGCTTTGGGCGTTTTCCGAGTACTGGGCGGCGTATCCCGGGTCCAGCGACACCATCATGGCGGCGGCGCTGTCCAGCATCTGCTGCGCGCCGGTCATCGACATGTACAGGTGCGGGTTCGGCCCCTTCAGGTGGGATTCCCCCTCCGCGGCCTTCGTGCCGTCGGCGTACAGCTCCAGGTTGTACAGCAGCGCGCACACGGCGGGGCCGCCGTCGCCCCAGCCGAACAGCGCGCTCTCAAAGCCCTCCAGCCCGCGGCCGCCCATCATCACCGCGTCGGCGCCCCGGGCGAGCAGCGCGGCGTCCCAGTCCGACAACTGGTAGTTTCGCAGGCAGCCGTCCTGGGGCTGTACCAGGCAGTGAAGCTCCGCGTCCGGGATGTCGCGCAGCACCGCCTCCGTCAGCGCGTAGATCGGATAGAACGTGGCGTAGACGGAAAGGCGCTGGGGCGCGTCCTCAACGACGGGCCGGCAGCCCGTAAGCGCCAGGGCGGCGAGTATCAGCGCGAGGGCGGCGGAAAACTTTCGCAATGCTCTTCACTTCCTCCCGGCGGCGGCTCGATCAGCGCCCCGAATCGCCCGACCAGTATGTCGCGCATCTGTTCGGCCAGGCTGCGGGCGCTCTCCCCCTCCGCCTTCAGCCAGATCACCCGCGCGTCGCGCCTGAACCAGGTCAGCTGACGCTTGGCCAGATAGCGGGAGGCCCGCTTGGTCAAATAGATCGCCGACGACATGCTGATCTCGCCCCGCAGCGCGGCGGCGATCTCCTTGTAGCCGATGGCCTGCATGGCAGTGGGATGGCTGCGCGGGTCGGCCATCAGCGCGCGCACCTCGTCCGTGAGCCCCGCCGCCACCATGGCGTCCACGCGCGCGTCGATGCGGCTGTACAGCGCCTCCCGGGGCCAGTCGGGGGCAAACAGGACCTCCCGGTAGTCCCCTTCCCTGCCCTGATCCCTTCGGTTGTGCTCGGTGAGGGTGACGCCGGTCAGGCGGTAGACCTCGATGGCCCGGCTGACGCGGCGCACGTCGTTCATGTGCAGGCGGGCCGCGGAATCCGGGTCGACCTCAGCCAGCATGGCGTGCAGTTGCTCCCGGCCGCCGGGCTGGGCCGCCAGGTCCAGAAGCTGTTGGTGAAGGGCCTCATCGCTGCGCTGGCTGGAGAAGCTCATCGGGCGCGTCACGGCGTCCACATACAGGCCTGTGCCGCCGCAGAGCACCGGCACGCGCCCGCGCCTTGCGATCTCCTCGATGCAGCGCCGGGCATCCGCGCGGTAGGCGTCCGCGGAATAGCCCGTTCCCGGGTCGACGCAGTTGATCAGGTGGTGCGGCACGCCCCGCATCTCTTCGGGCGTGGGCACGGCGGAGAGTATGTTCATGCCGTGGTAGATCTGCATCGAGTCCGCGGAGATCACCTCGCCGCCGATCAGCCGGCAGAGCTCCAAGGCGCAGGCGCTCTTGCCGGAGGCGGTGGGCCCCGTGATCACGGGCAATATCTGCTTTTTCGGTTCGGCGTTGTTCATTGTATCCGCTTGAACATCTTTTCCAGGTCTTTTCGGGAAATGGCCTTCATCACGGGCCGCCCGTGGGGGCAGGTCGGCGGCGCGCCGGTCTCAAGCATCTGGCGAAGCAGCGCCTCGATCTCGCTCTGGGTCAGCGGGTCGCCGCCCTTCACCGCGCTCTTGCAGGCCATCTGCATGACCTCGGCGCGGCGCGCGTCCACCGTGGCGCTGCGCAACCGGTTCAGCGCGTTGACGGCGTCCATGAACGCGGGCCGCAGCTGTGACTTGCCCAGTATGAACGGCACCGAGCGCACCTGTATGTCCGCCTCGCCAAAGGGTTCCACGTCGTAGCCGGCGTCATGCAGCACGTCGATATTTTCCTGGATCAGCGCCATCTCCCGGGCGGACAGGCGCACCACCAGCGGCGTCAGCAGCTGCTGCGCGCCGCGCCCGGCCTCCAGCTGGGCCATGAACTTCTCGTACTGCAGGCGCTCGTGGGCGGCGTGCTGGTCGATCAGCAGCAGCGCGTCGTTCGCCTCGACCAGTATGTAGGTGTTGAACGCCACGCCGATGACGCGGTAGGCCGGCGCGGGCGGCGCTTCGGAAGCGACCGGAGTCGGTTCCTGAACATCCGCCGGTTTGCCGACTTCGGTCTCTTTGACCGGCTGTACGGGCGCGGCGGGCTCCGGCTTTATTTCGGTGAGCCTGTCCTCCCGCAGGGCTGATCCCTCCCCGCCCAGCCTGCGCATCTCCCGGCGGACGGCGTCCTGGAAGGCGCTCATCTGCAGGGGCTTTTCCGCCTGCTTCGGGCGCGGCTTCGGCGCTGTCGGGGCGGGTTTCTCCGGGGCGGCCTTTTCCGCGGGCGCGGCCTCGGGTTTTGGCAAAGCGGCTTCCGCGGCGGCGGCGGGGTCCTTCGCCTCCGGCGGCGCGGGCACGATCTCCCGGACGGTGGCCACGCGCGCCACGGTGACGGGGGCAGCCGCCGGATCGCTGCCGATGGTCAGCACATGTTCACCCTCGAAGGCCGTGGACAGCAGCCGCTCGGCGGCGGTGCGCATCATCGCCTCGTCCTTGAAGCGCACCTCCAGCTTGTTCGGGTGCACGTTCACGTTGACGCTGGTGGGCGGTATGACCAGGTTCAGCGCGCACATCGGGTACATGCCGATGGTCACCCGACTGCGGCAGACCTCCTCCAGCGCGCGGGACAGCATCGCGCAGCGCACGGCCCGCCCGTTGATGAAGAACGCCTGGTGGGCGCGGCTGTTTTTGGCCAGCTCCCCCACGCCGATCAGGCCCCAGACGCGCACGCCGCCCTCGGAGGCATCCACCTCCACCATCTGCTCGGCGGTCTGCTTGCCGTAGACCGCGAACACCGCGTGGCGCAGCTTGCCGTCGCCGAAGCTGTGGTAGACGTTCACGCCGTTGTTGATGTAGCGCACGGCGACGCCGGGGTTGCCCAATATCATCCGAGCCACCACGTCGCCCACCAGTCCGCCCTCATAGCCGGGCTTTTTCAGAAAGGCGCGGCGCACGGGCAGGTTGTAGAACAGGTCTTTCATGATGAAGGTGGTGCCTTCGGGGCAGCCGGTCTCCCGCACGCGCAGGTTTTCGCCGCCGTCGATGTTCAGCTTCATGCCGGTGTCCTGCCCCCGGGCGCGGGTGGTCATCTCCACATGGGAGACGGACGCGATGGAGGGCAGCGCCTCGCCGCGAAAGCCCAGCGTGCGGATGTCGTCCAGCTGCTCGGCGCTCTGCAGCTTCGAGGTCGCGTGGTTCTCGAAGGCCAGCCGGACCTGGCCGGGCTCGATGCCGCAGCCGTTGTCGGTGACGCGCAGATAGTCGATGCCGCCGCCCTTGATCTCCACGGTGACGGCGGTGGAGCCCGCGTCGATGGCGTTCTCCACCAGCTCCTTGACGACGGAGCTCGGCCGCTCCACCACCTCGCCGGCGGCGATGCGCCCCACGGTGGCGGCGTCCAGTATGCGAATGGGCATGTTTTTACCTCCCGTTCAGTGCGCCTGTGAAGTCGATGCCGCTCTTCCCGGATACGATGCGCCAGCCCTCCGCCTCCTGGGGCGCGCGCAGATAGGGCCGAAAGCCGAAGCGGTGATAGGCCTTGATGGCGGGCCAGCTGGCGGTCTGCGTGGTCAGCTGGGCGCGGGTATGGCCCAGCTCGCGCAGGCGGTGCAGGGCCAGGCTGATCAGCGGATAGGACAGCCGCCGCCGCTGGTGCGCCTCGTCGATGCCGACCCAGTGCAGCCTGCCCAGAGCGTCGTCGGGTTCGTCCGGGAACCAGGCCGTGGCGGTGGCGAAGGGCACGCCGCCGTCCGTCAGGAAGATCATCCGCTCACCCAGCCCGTCGTCCGTCGGATAGTACTTCCGAAAGCCCCGGACGGCGCTTTCCACATCCTCAAATTCTCCGGCGGAGATCTCGATGGGCGCCCAGGCCCCGATCTCGTCTCCCGGCCTGAAGTACCGCCAGCCGTAGGCCTCGGGCAGTTCAAAGCGCGGCAGCGCCTCCAGAGAATCGAGCCGCATCTCAAGGCCGATCCAGGGCACGCTCCGATCCATCACAGCGCAGCACCTCCCTTTCAGATGCGCTTGGCCTTCTCGTTGATCTCAAACAGCTTGTTCAGCGCGTCGATGGGCGTCATGCTGACCACGTCCAGCGCGGCGATCTCCTGTACCAGCTCCATCGGCTGGAAGTCCAGCATGCCCAGCTGCCGGTCGGCGGGCTTTTTCCGGTCGTCCAGTATGTTCTGGCCGATGGTGCCCCGGGTCTGCCCCTCGACCTCGAGCCGCGCCATGATCTGGCGCGCCCGGGCGATCAGCGACCTGGGAAGGCCTGCCAGCCGCGCCACCGACACGCCGTAGCTGCGGTCCGCGCCGCCGCGCACGATCTTCCTGAGGAAGATCACGTCCTCGCCCTGCTCCTTGGCGGTGATCCTGAAATTCACCACGCCGGGCAGCTGGCCCTCCAGCTCCGAAAGCTCGTGGTAGTGGGTGGCGAACAGCGTGCGCGCGCCGCACTTCTCCCCGGCGATGTACTCCACCGCCGCCCAGGCGATGGACAGGCCGTCGAAGGTGGAGGTCCCCCGCCCCACCTCGTCCAGTATCAGCAGGCTCTGGGGCGTGGCGAACTTCAGTATGGTGGCCATCTCGCTCATCTCCACCATGAAGGTGGACTGGCCGCCATACAGGTCGTCCGACGCGCCGATGCGGGTGAATATCCGGTCGGTGATGGCGATGTCCGCCGCGGTGGCGGGCAC
>JAFYBB010000019.1 GCA_017540445.1 Clostridia bacterium
CAGTACGACCCCGCACAGCAGGTACACGATGCGCCGGCTGAGGTCCACGTTGTCCATGACCTCGCGCAGCACCGTGTTCGGGTTGATGATGAGGTATTCGGAGCGGCTGCCGTAGGCGCTCATCAGCTTCGAGTAGGCGTCAAAGCCCGTGGAGCGGACCAGCACCGCGCAGATGGCGCCCTCACCGGCGTGGACGTGCCCGTCGTGTTCGTCCTCTTCGTCCTCTTCGTGCTCTTCATGTTCGTCGTGTTCTTCATGTTCTTCGTGTTCTTCGTGCTCGTCGTGTTCGTCCTCCCCGTGCTCGTGCCCGTGCTCGTGCAGCGCCCAGATCGTCGATACGGGCGTGAACACGGCGTTGTCGTAGGCGGTGTCGGTGCGCGCCAGCACGCCGGTGACGGTCAGCGGCGTTTCGGCGTGGGCCGCGCCGTCCGAGCTCAGGCCGTGGGTGGTGATCAGGTTGTCGCCGGGCTGCAGGCCGTACTGGTTGGCCACGGCCCAGCCCACCACGGCGTCCATTGGCGCGTCGAACATCTCGCCGCGCTTCAGCGCCTTGCCCTCCAGCAGCCGCGCGTCCGTTCCGACCACCGGCGCGGCGTTGTAGCTGTCGCCCATGCTGAAGGGGATGGCGGCGCTGACCAGGCCGCTGGCGTTCAGTTCGTCCACCAGGTCGTAGGGGATGGTGCCCAGCGGCTTGTCGGTGAAAAACATGGTGTTCATGGCCAGCTGCGTGGCGCTGCCGGAGGGACCGATGATGATGTCGAACTTCGCGGCGGTGTTCACGATGCCCTCGGATACCTGGGTGGAGATGTTGTAGGCCAGCAGCGCCACCGCCGCGGTGATCACCACCGACAGGGCCGTCATCATCAGCTTGGCGCGGCGCGTGGCCATGTGCTTCAGCGCGAATCTAAGCATGGCGCTCCGCCTCCTCTCCTTCGCAGAAGTGGGCGATGGCGTTCATGTCGATCGCGCGGTCGAAGCGGGGCACCAGCCGGTCGTCGTGGGTGACGGCGATCAGCGTGCCGCCGCCTGCGTTCTCGATCAGCTGCCGCACCACGGCCTCGCCGGTCTCGAAGTTCAGGTTGCCGGTGGGCTCGTCGGCCAGTATGACGGACGGGCGCTTGATCAGCGCGCGGGCGATGGCCACGCGCTGCTTCTCACCGCCGGACAGCCGCCGCACCCGGCGCTTCTTCAGGCGCAGTATGCCCAGCCGGGCCAGCAGATCGTCCATGCCGGAGGTGTCCACGCCCTCCAGCCGCAGCAGGTTGATGTTGTCGGCGACGGTCATGCCCTCCAGCAGCTTGAAGTCCTGGAATATGAAGCCGATGTGCTTGATGCGATAGGCGTCCCTGCGCCGCTGGCTCCAGGCGCTGGCGTTTTCGCCGTTGATCTCGATGCGGCCTTCGGTGGGGCTGAGCACGCCGGCCAACAGGTTCAAAAAGGTGGATTTGCCGCAGCCGGACGCGCCCAGCATGGCGCACGACTGCCCGTTCTCAAAGCACAGGTCGTCATACCGTATGCCCGACCCGTCGGAAAAGCGGACGTAAAGGTCCTTCGTCTGTATCATGTGTATTCCTCCCGAAAACAGGCGCCACGGCAGCAGCGCAACCGCGCCTACTGCCTATTGCCTATTGCCTAATCTACGCGCAGCAAAACCGCGCCTCGCGACAGTGCGCGGGCGTGGCGAATCGGTATGGAATGTCAATCGTTCAGGCGTATTTTGCGGGCGACGAGGGAATCCGGGGCGCCGTCGTCGCGGGACGGCGCTTCGCGGCGGCACAGGAGCGCGCCCAGAAGCGCCGCCGGCGCGAGCAGCGCCGCCGGTGCGGCGCGGCGCAGGCCGGTGCGCAGGCAGGCGCAGATGGCGCAGGTCTCGGCCTCGTGGCCGCGGCAGATGTGATCCGACAGGTGTGCGGAGGCGCAGCAAAGGACAGCCAGCTCCAATGCCAGAACCAGCAGGAACAACCAGGCCGCGCGGCGGCGATGAATGGAATGCATAGGCGCCTCTCTTTCGCGTGTATTGTACTCCCGCGGTCCGGGGCTGTCAACCCGAACGCCGCCAATGTTTACGGAATGTTCTATTTTTTTGTTGCCGCGGGGCCCGGGCCGCGCTTTAAAAGTTTGTTGTGCAAGTGATGCGTTGATTGCATGCGCGCAACATAAATGTTCGCATTTTACGGCATTTGTTAAGGTATAGGTGTCAAAATATGTAATAATTTACTTATAAACACGAACGTTCGGAAATTGAAACAGGTTAAATATTCGGAATTTCTATTGACTTGAAACGGCGCGAAAGCTATACTGATGGTGATAAAACCGCCTGTCCGGGCGCAGCGCTTCGCGCTTTCAGCGACGCGCCGAACGACCGGCGTCAGGCGCGGAGGGGTGCGGCAAAGGATGAAAAAAGTTGCGATCATCATGGGCAGCGACAGCGACCTGAAGGCCCTCACGGGCGCGATGGACACGCTGAAGGCGCTGGAAATTCCCTACGCGGTGCGCGTGATCTCCGCCCACCGGACGCCGGAGGCGGCGGCGGCATTTGCCAGGGCCGCGGCGGGCGAGGGCTACGGCGTGATCATCGCGGCGGCGGGCAAGGCCGCCCACCTGGCCGGGGCCCTGGCGGCGAACACGCTGTTGCCGGTGGTGGGCATACCGATGAAGTCGTCCACGCTGGACGGGCTGGACGCGCTGCTCAGCACCGTGCAGATGCCCTCGGGCATGCCGGTGGCCACCGTGGCCATCGACGGCGCGGTGAACGCGGCGCTGCTGGCCGCGCAGATCCTCGCCCTGTCCGACGGGGCGCTGGCGGGACGCCTGGCGGATTACCGCGCGGCCCAGCGGGCGAAGGTCGAGGAGAAGGACCGGCAGATCTTTGAAGCATACAGCAACCTCTGATGAACACCATCAACGCATGAACCGGGAGGAATATCACCATGGAAAAGCTGAAGCAGCTCTACGAGGGCAAGGCCAAGAAGGTCTACGCGACCGCCGACGAGAACCTGTACATCGTCTCCTACAAGGACGACGCGACCGCCTTCAACGGCCTGAAGAAGGGCACCATCGCCGGCAAGGGCGTCATCAACAACCGCATGAGCAATTTACTCATGCAGATGCTGGAGACCCGCGGCGTGCCCACCCACTTCGTCAGGGAGCTGAGCGACCGGGACACGCTGGTGAAGAAGGTGTCCATCGTGCCGCTGGAGGTCATCATCCGCAACATCTCCGCGGGGAGCTTCGCCAAGCGCTACGGCGTGGAGGAGGGCATCGTGTTCGACGCGCCCACCATCGAGTTTTCCTATAAGAACGACGATCTGGGCGACCCGCTGCTGAACCGCTACCACGCGCTGGCGCTGAAGCTGGCCACCGAGGAAGAGATCGACCTGATCACCCGGTACGCCTTCAGGGTGAACGAGGTGCTGAAGGACTACTTCCTGAAGCTGAACATCACGCTGGTGGACTTCAAGCTGGAGTTCGGCCGCCTGCCGGACGGCAGCATCGTGCTGGCCGACGAGATCAGCCCGGACACCTGCCGCTTCTGGGACAGGGACACCGGCGAAAAGCTGGACAAGGACCGCTTCCGCCGCGACCTGGGCGGCGTGGAGGACGCCTACAACGAGGTCATGCGCAGACTGACGGGGGAGAGCAACGGCAAATGAGCAAATTACATGAGGAATGCGGCGTATTCGGCATATTCAACAACAGCGTCTGCGAGCTGGCCTCCGACTGCTACTACGCGCTGTTCGCGCTGCAGCACCGCGGCCAGGAGAGCGCCGGCATCACCGTCAATGAAAAAGGCCGCCTGCGCACCCACAAGGATTCCGGCCTGGTGGAGGACGTGTTCACCAAGGACGTGATGGACTACCTGGGCAAGGGCAACATCGCCGTGGGCCACGTGCGCTACGGCACCGCGGGCATCAACCCCGTGCAGAACGCCCAGCCCATCGTGGTCAACCACGTCAAGGGCCTGATGGCGCTGGCCCACAACGGCAGCCTGACCAACGCCAGCGAGCTGCGGGAGGAGCTGGAGCTGAACGGCTCCATATTCCACATGACCAGCGACTCGGAGATCATCGCCCACATCATCATCCACGAGCGGCTGAAGGCCGCGTCGATCGAGGCGGCGGTCAG
Source organism: Clostridia bacterium (assembly GCA_017540445.1). Lineage (GTDB taxonomy): Bacteria > Bacillota > Clostridia > Christensenellales > Aristaeellaceae > UBA2862. Next base: position 4,126 of record JAFYBB010000019.1, read on the forward strand.
CAAGGCCATGGACCGGTTGGAGGGCGCGTATTCGTTTGTGCTGATGTCCTCCAAGAAGCTGATCGCGGCCCGCGACCCCCACGGCTTCCACCCGCTGTGCATCGGCACGCGGCCGGACGGCAGCGTGATCTTCGCCTCCGAGACCTGCGCGCTGGACGCGGTGGGGGCCACCTTCCTGCGGGACGTGCAGCCCGGCGAGGTCGTGATCGTGGACAAGAAGGGCATGCGCAGCGACGACAGCCACGTGGGCAAGTGCAAGAAGTCGCTGTGCGTGTTTGAGTACATCTACTTCGCCCGCCCGGATTCGGTGGTGGACGGCTCCAGCGTGCACATGGCGCGCCAGCGCGCCGGCAGCTTCCTGGCGCTGGAGCACCCCTGCAACGCCGACGTGGTCATCGGCGTGCCGGACAGCGGCCTCGACGCCGCGCTGGGCTTTGCCAAGACCTCCGGCATCCCCTACGGCATCGGCTTCATCAAGAACAAGTACATCGGCAGGACGTTCATACAGCCCACCCAGTCCGACCGGGAGAACAAGGTGCGCATCAAGCTGAACCCCGTCTCCGCCACGGTCAAGGGCAAGCGCGTGGTGCTGGTGGACGACAGCATCGTGCGCGGCACCACCTGCGCCCGCATCGTGCAGCTGCTGCGCGACGCCGGGGCCACCGAGGTGCACATGCGCTCCAGCGCGCCGCCGTTTCTGTACCCCTGCTACTTCGGCACCGACGTGGACAGCCAGGAGAACCTGATCGCCTACAAGCACACCGTGGACGAGATCGCGAAGATCATCGGCGTGGAC
>JAFYBB010000202.1 GCA_017540445.1 Clostridia bacterium
GGGTCCCCGGAGGGCAGCAGCATCACCCGGTCCAGCCCCAGCTCCTCCATCGCCGCCAGCGCGATCTCGATGTGGCCGTTGTGGATGGGGTTCAGGGTGCCCCCGAGTATGCCGATCTTCATGCGCGCGCCTCCAGCACATCGTTTGATAATTGATTATAACACACTATCGGAAAAGTATCCATAGGGAATGGAAATTTAAACCATTCCCTTTCATTCATACGCCAGCGTCATCCGCATGCCGTCCGCGCCGCACACCGCGCCCGGAAAGCGCGCGCGGGCGGCGGGGGCGCAGGCCTCCGGGTCCTCGACCCGCTGGGAGTAGTGGCACAGCCACAGCCGCCGCGCGCCGGCCTCGGCCGCCAGCGCCCCGGCCTGGGAGAAGGTCATGTGCCCCCGCTCCAGGGCCAGCGCCGCGTCGCCGTCGTCCGGGAAGGTGGCCTCGCAGATCAGAAGGTCCGCGCCCCGGGCCGCCTCGACGATGGCCTCGCAGGGCGACGTGTCGCCGGTGAAGGCCACCCTCAGGCCCCGGCGCGGCGCGCCCGTCACCTCACCCGGCAAGATGGTCCGGCCCGCTGCCTCCACCGCCTCGCCGCTTTGAAGCGCCTTCCACAGCCGCACGGGCACGCCCAGCTCCCGCGCCCGCTCCGGCAGGAACCGTCCGGCCCGCGCAAGCGCGAACAGATAGCCCTGGCTGGGCCCCCGGTGCCGCGTGGGAAAGGCCGTCAGGCGCGCGCCCTCCGGCCAGGCGGTGTGTATGTCCCGCAGCCGCAGCCCCTCCGGCGGCAGCCCCGTGAGCCGCACGTCGAAGCTCAGGCGGCCCGCCAGCTTCATGACCGGCGCCATCACGTCCTCCAGGCCCTCCGGCCCGACGACGGTCAGCGGGGCCTCGCGGCCCTGGCTGGTCAGCGTCTGGAGCAGCCCGGGCAGGCCGAAGATGTGATCGCCGTGGTAGTGGGTCAGCGCGACGAGGTCCGCGCTCATCAGGCTGACGCCCGCCGCCCGGGCCGCCACCTGCGTGCCCTCGCCGCAGTCCAGCAGCAGGCACCGGCCCATGCAGCGCAGCGCGGCGGCGGTCAGCGCCCGCCCCGGCAGCGGCATCAGCGCCGCGGTGCCCAGCAGCGTCACGTCGATCAAGGTCCTTCACCTCCCCGCTTTCCCCTCAGATTTATCTTATCACCCGGCGTTCGCGCTTGTCAAGGCGGGACCGCCGCCCGGAAATTCATATAAAAACCGTTGAACTCGCGGCCCAAAGCCCTTATAATGGTCATATTGAGAGGTGTTTGCCATGTACATCGCATCCGGTTGGAAGGACTATGAGGTCATCGACACCGGCGACGGCGAAAAGTTGGAGCGCTGGAACGACATTGTGCTGCGCCGCCCGGACCCCCAGGCCATCTGGCCGAAGCAGAACCCGGCGCTGTGGGAGAAGCCCGACGCCTGGTACCACCGCTCCCAGAAGGGCGGCGGCGAGTGGGAGTTCTTCCGCAGGCTGCCGGAGCGCTGGACGGTGGCCTATGGCGAATTGAAGTTCTACGTGCGCCCCACCGGCTTCAAGCACACCGGCCTGTTCCCGGAGCAGGCCGTGAACTGGGACTGGATGGCGGGGCTTATCCGCAATGCCCACCGGCCCGTGCGGGTGCTGAACCTGTTCGGCTACACCGGCGGGGCCACCTGCGCCTGCGCGCTGGCCGGGGCGAAGGTGACCCACGTGGACGCCGCCAAGGGCATGGTGCAGTGGGCCGGCGAGAACCGGCGGCTCTGCGGCGCCGACGAGACCTCGGTGCGCTGGATCGTGGACGACGCGCTGAAGTTCGTGCAGCGGGAGGAAAGGCGCGGCAACGCCTACGAGGGCATACTGATGGACCCGCCCAGCTACGGCCGCGGCCCCGGCGGCGAGGTCTGGAAGCTGGAGAACGAGCTGTACGGGCTGGTCAGCGCCTGCGAGAAGGTGCTGGCGGAGGACGCGCTGTTCATGCTGATCAACAGCTACACCACCGGGCTCCAGCCCGCGGTGCTGGGCAACATGCTGACGATGGCCGTGGCGCGGACCCGGGGCGGCAGCGTGGCCGCGGACGAGATCGTGCTGCCCGTCACCGAGGGCGGCGTGCTGCCCTGCGGCGCGTCGGGTAGATGGAGCCGCCCATGAATTACCGCGCGCTCCCCCCGGGCTACCGGTACGCCGGAACCATGGACTTCATGCGCAACCGCGCGCAGATGAAGGCCGTGGTGATCCTATCGCTGGCGCTGGTGATCGTTCCGGCGCTGCTCGGGCTGCTGGTTGCGCCCGTGGGCCCGTCCTGGCGGCTGATGCTCGATCACTGGTGGTCGTGGCTGGCCCTCGGCGCGGCGCTGATCGCCTACATCCCGCTGCACGAGCTGACCCACGGCATCGCCATGTTCGCGCTGTCGGGCGTACTGCCGAAGTACGGCCTGAAGCTGCCCTACGCCTACTGCGGCAGCACCGTGTGGTTTGACAGGCGGTCCCACATCGTCACGGCCCTCGCGCCGGTGGCCGTCTGGGGCATTATCCTCCAAGTCGCCATCGCGATGCTGCCCGGCGAATGGTTCTGGCCGCTGTGGATCGTGCAGATCTCGAACCTCTCCGGCTCGGCGGGCGACCTGTACTGCGCCTGGGCGCTGGCGCGGATGAAGGGCGACCTGCTGATCCAGGACACCGGCGTGCGCATGCGCATCATGAGAAAGGTCTCTGTTGAGGAAAATCAGACATGATACTGCTGACCCTGCAAAACGTGAACAAATCCTTCGTGATGAACGAGGTGCTGAAGGACGTGAGCCTGACGCTGCAGGCCGGTTCCCGCATGGGCCTTGTGGGCGTGAACGGCAGCGGCAAGTCCACGCTGTTTCGGCTGATCAACGGCGACATGGAGCCCGATTCCGGCGTCATATCGCTGGTGAAGGGCGTCCGCGTGGGCATGCTGACCCAGGACGCCGACATCCGGAGCGAGCTGACCATCCAGCAGGAGCTGGAGCGGGTGTTCGAGCCGGTGCGCCAGATGGAGGCCCGGCTGCGGGACATGGAGCGGGAGATGGCCGAGAAGCACGGGGACCCCGCCGCCTTCGAGCAGCTGTCCCGGGCCTACACCCGGCTGGTGGACCGCTTCGAGGACGCCGGGGGCTACGCGTGGCCCAGCCGCATACAGGGCGTGCTGGCGGGCCTGGGCTTTGCCCGGGGGCGGGAGACCCAGCCCGCGAGCCTGCTGTCCGGCGGCGAAAAGACCCGGCTGTGCCTGGCACGGCTGCTGCTGACCCAGCCGGAGCTTCTGATGCTGGACGAGCCCACGAACCATCTGGACCTGGCCAGCACCCAGTGGCTGGAGGACACGCTGAAGAAGTACCGCGGCACGGTGCTGGTGATCAGCCACGACCGCTACTTCCTGAACGCCGTGTGCGACTGCATGGCCGAGCTGTCGATGAAGCGGCTGACCCAGTACAGCGGCAACTACGACCGCTTCACGGCCCAGCGCCAGGCGAATCTGGAGCGCCAGCTGAAGGAGTACAAGCTGCAGCAGGCCGAGATCGCCCGGCAGGAGGCCATCATCGCCCGGTATCGGATGTACAACCGGGAAAAGTCCATCAAGCTGGCCGAGAGCCGGGAGAAGCGGCTGGAGAAGCTCGAGCGCGTCGAGAAGCCCCAGAGCGAGCAGAAGGTGCGCTTCAACTTCACCGCCCGCCGCCGCACCGGCGACGACGTGCTGATGCTGAAGGACCTGTCGAAGGGCTTCGACGGGCGCACGCTGTTTGAGCACTTCGACCTGCACCTGCGCGCCGGCGACCGGGTGGCCATCATCGGTCCGAACGGCGTGGGCAAGTCCACGCTCCTCAACATCATCGCCGGGCAGCTGCAGGCCGACCACGGCACGGTGGTGTTCGGCAGCAACGTGGACCTGGGCTACTACGACCAGCAGCAGGCCCGCCTGCACCCGGAGAAGGACGTGATGAGCGAGGTGTGGGACGACTTCCCCCGCCTGGAGCCCGACCGCGTGCGGGGCGTGCTGGCGCTGTTCCTGCTGACCGGCGAGGACGTGTTCCAGCGGGTGGGCACGCTCTCCGGCGGCGAGCGCGGCCGCGGGGCGCTGGCCAAGCTGATGCTGCGCCAGGACAACCTGCTGCTGCTGGCCGAGCCCACCAACCACCTGGACATGGACAGCCGCGAGGTGCTGGAGGCCGCGCTGGAGGACTTCGAGGGCACGATCCTCACCGTCAGCCACGACCGCTACTTCATCAACCGCGTGGCCACGAAGGTCATCGAGATGAGCCCGGAGGGCGCGGTGGAGTACCTGGGCAACTACGACGACTACCTGGAGAAGAAGCGCGCCCGGGAGGCCGGTGAGGACGAGGCCTCGACCGGCGGCCTGACCCGCACCCAGCAGGACCGGGAGAAGCGCAAGGCCCGCCTGGCAAAGGAATCCGCCAAGGCCCTGCAGCAAAAGCTGGCCCGGGCCGAGGCCGACATCGCCGCCACCGAGCAGGCGATCGCCGAACTGGAAGCTCAAATGGGCTTGCCCGAAATCTACTCCAATCCCTCAGAGTCCGCCCGCGTGGCCCGGGAGCACAGGGAGGCCCACCAGCGGCTGGAGGAACTGTACGAGCTGTGGGGAGAACTCAGCGAGGCGGTGGCGGAGGGATAGCGAAGGCACGCAGGGAAACAAATAGGTTCTTCACGTTTTCTTGTGGGATGACAACGGACTCCCTCAGTCAGCCTGCGGCTGCCAGCTCCCTCTGAGAGGGAGCCTTTTGGCGGCGAAACGGGCCAAAGCCTCCCTCTCAGAGGGAGGTGGCTCGGCGTAGCCGA
>JAFYBB010000203.1 GCA_017540445.1 Clostridia bacterium
ACGCCGGCCTCCAGCAGCTGCTTCATGGAAATGACTGCCATAGTGGGATTCCCTCCTTGTTTTTTCCACCCCCTGCTTCAACTCCGCGCGGCACCATGAGAGGCCGGATGGCGCTCCCTACGGTCAACCGCCGTGCGAATCGGCAGAAGTGCGTTTTCCGAAAGATTATACCACAAAACGGCCGGATGATGCAAGAAATGCAGGTTAAATCTGGGGAAAAGATGGCGCGGGACGCCGCCGTCCCGCGTTTTTCCCCTTCCCCTTGACGGGGCGTGGACAATTGGGATATACTATACAATACAGAATTACCGTTTTCTTACCGGAGGAACCCAATGCCGATCATCGTCAGCATCTGCGGCGTGCTGTGCACGCTGTTTACGCTCTATTATGCCGTCACCTGCCTGGGCGGCGTGCTGCTGCGCAGGCGCGTGCCGCGGCCGGCGCACCCGGCGCAAAAGCGCTTCGCCGCGGTGATCCCCGCCCGCAACGAGGCGGCGGTGGTCCGCAAGCTGGTGGAATCGCTGCTGGCCCAGCGCTACCCCCGGGAGCTGTTCGACATCTACGTGGTCCCCAACAACTGCGACGACGACACCGAGGCCGTGGCGCTGGAGGCCGGGGCCCGGGTGCTGCGGGTGGAGGGACCGGTCCGCGCCAAGGGCGACGTGCTGAGGAGCGCCTTCCGTCAGCTGACGGCCACGGGGCGCTACGACGCCTACTGCGTGTTCGACGCGGACAACCTGGTGGACCCGATGTTTCTTCAGCACGCCAACGACGCGCTGTCGGAGGGCTATCAGGTGGCCCAGGGCTTCCGGGACAGCAAGAACCCCTACGACAACTGGGTGTCCGGCAGCATGTCCGCGTTCTTCTGGTTCATGAGCCGCCTGTACAACGAGAGCCGCAGCCGGCTCGGCATGTCCAGCCACCTGAACGGCACGGGCTTCATGGTGTCCGACGCGGTGGTGCGCGCCGTCGGGTGGGACACCCACAGCCTGACCGAGGACCTGGAGTTCACGGCCCTGTGCGCGCTGCACGGCTACAGGATCGGCTGGATGCCCGAGGCCCGCATCTACGACGAGCAGACGAACAGCTTCAAGGTGTCCTGCATGCAGCGCCGCCGCTGGACCGCCGGCTCGCTGCAGTGCATGCGGCGCTACGTGCCGCGGCTTCTGAAGAAGCACAGCGTGGCCAGCCTGGACGTGGCGATGCTGTTCATGGGCAATCTGCTGTGCATCGTCGGCGTCGTGCCCGCGGTGGGCACCGCGCTGGGGCTGTTGCCGTTCTTCATCTCCCATCCCTGGCGGATACTGGCGCTGGTGCTGCTGGGCGTGGCGTACTACCTGGCGTGCTGCGGCGGCGGGGCGCTGCTGTTCCGCGCGGAGGGCAAGCTGAACCGGCGCGCGCTGCCGGGGGTGTTCGGCTTTCCGCTGTTTTTGGTATCCTGGATGCCCATCAACATATACGCCTGTCTCACCCCGCCGCCCCGCTGGAAGGTGGTCCGGCACGTGCGGGACATGGACGCGCCGGACATCGGCGCGTGAGCCGAAGGAGGGTTTTGCCGTGAAGAAGTTCGCGTGCCTGCTGCTGATCTGCGCCATGACGCTTGGCCTTACTGCCCGGGCGGAGGGCGAAGCCGTGCCCAACTGGTACGAGGTGTTCGTGCGCTCCTACCGGGATTCGGACGGCGACGGCCTGGGCGATCTGAACGGCCTGGCTGAGAAGCTGGACTACATCCACGACATGGGCTGGCGCGGCCTGTGGCTGATGCCGGTGATGCCAAGCCCCTCCTACCACAAATACGACGTGACGGATTACCTGGCCGTCGACCCCGAGTACGGCACGCTGGACGACATGGCCGCGCTGACGGCGGCCTGCCACGAACGGGGCATCCGGCTGATCGTGGATCTGCCCGTCAACCACACCTCGACGCTCCACCCCTGGTTCACGGCGGCCTGCGACGCGCTGCGCTCCGGGGACGCCCGGGGCGAATATGTGGACTACTACAACTTCAGCCGGGAGGGCGGTACAGGCTACACGCCCCTGGCGGGCACCGACTGGTACTACGAGGAGCGGTTCCAGGGCGGCGGCATGCCCGATCTGAACCTGGACAACCCCGCCGTGATGGCGGAGATCCGCCGGATATTCGACTTCTGGCTGAACGAGGTGGGGGTGGACGGCTTCCGGCTGGACGCGGTCACCAGCTACTTCACCGGCGACGAAAAGCGAAACGTGGCGCTGCTAACTGAGCTCAAGGCCATGGCCGAGGCGCTGAAGCCGGGCAGCTTCCTGGTGGGGGAGTGCTGGGCCAACCTGAACACCATCGCCGCGTATTACGAGAGCGGCGTGGACAGCTTTTTCCTGTTCCCCTCGGCCCAGGCGGAGGGCTTTATCGCCGCGTCCATGCGGTCTCGGAAGAACCCGGCGGAGAAGTTCGCGGCGGGCTATCAGAAGGTGCTGGACGCCATACCGGAGGGCTACCTGACGCCGTTTCTGTGCAACCACGACACCGGCCGCACGGTGGGGCTGGTGCAGGGGCGGAGCAACCCGGAGGCGGTGAAGTTCGCCCAGGGCCTGTTGGGCATGCTGAAGGGCGGCGTGTTCACCTACTACGGCGACGAGGTGGGCCTCACCGGCAGCGGCGAGGACCCCAACAAGCGCCTGGCCATGCCCTGGGACGACGGGGAGATGACCCTGCAGCCGCCGGGGACGACCAGCGTGGAGTACCCCTATCCCGCGGTGAATACGCAGCTTGAGGACCCGGATTCGATACTGAACTACGTGCGGGCGGTGAACGCCGTCCGGCTGGCGCACCCGGCCATATCGGAAGGGGAGAACGCGTTCCTGCTGGCCGAGGGCGACGTCTGCCTGATGCGGCGGCAGGCGGCGGGGGAGGCGTGCCTGATCGCCGTCAACTTCTCGAAGAAGGAGGCCCGCGCCTTCGAGCTGGAGCCCTGCGCCCTCGCGGCGGACCTGGAGGCGGGCGGCGGGGCCGCGACCCTCGAAAACACGAACGGCGGCGCGAGGCTGCTTCTGCCGCCCTGCGGCATCGCCGTACTGACCTGTGAAAACTGACCCTATGGAGGTGCCATCCATGCGCGAATACCTGGATACCATCGAGCGCGTCGTCGCTCAGGGCCCCTACACGGACAGCTGGGAATCGCTGTCTCAGATCGAGCCGCCCCGCTGGTTCAACCGGCTGAAGCTGGGCATATTCATCCACTGGGGCGTGTACAGCGTGCCCGCCTTCGACAACGAGTGGTACCCCCGGAACATGTACATGCCGGGCAGCCGGGCCTTCGAGCACCACGTGGCCGCCTACGGCCCCCAGAAGGACTTCGGCTACAAGGACTTCATACCGATGTTCAGGGCGGAGCGGTTCGACCCCGAGGCCTGGGCGCAGCTGTTTGCGGACACCGGCGCGCGGTACGTGGTGCCGGTGGCCGAGCACCACGACGGCTTCCAGATGTACAGAAGCGACGTTTCCCACTGGAACGCCTTTGAGATGGGCCCGAAGCGGGACGTGCTGGGCGAGCTGTGCGCCGCCTGCGGCGCGAAGGGCCTGGTGATGGGCGCGTCGTCCCACCGCATCGAGCACTGGTTCTTCCTGGGCCACGGCCGCGAATTTGAAAGCGACATCCATGAACCGCTGCGGCGGGGGGACCTGTACTGGCCCTCCGTGCCGGTGGAGGGCGACGACCTGGATACCCTGGACGCCCGGCCCGCCCCCACCCGCGAGTTTCTGGAGGACTGGCTGGTGCGCACCTGCGAGCTGATCGACCGCTACCGGCCCCGGATACTGTACTTCGACTGGTGGATCCAGCAGATCGCCGCGAAGCCGTATCTGAAGAAGCTAGCGGCCTACTACTACAACCGCGCCGCCCAGTGGGGCGTGGAGGTGGTCATCGCCTACAAGCACGACGCCTTCCTGTTCGGCTGCGCCATGCCGGACGTGGAGCGCGGCCAGTTCGCGGACATGAAGGGCTACTACTGGCAGTCGGACACCGCCATCGCGCTGAATTCATGGTGCCACACCGTGGAGAACCGCTACAAGGACGCGGCGGACATCGTGCGGGACCTGGCGGACGTGGTCAGCAAGAACGGCTGCATGCTGCTGAACGTGGGCCCGAAGGCGGACGGCACGATCTCGGACGAGGACCGGAGGGTCATGGAGGCCATCGGCGCGTGGATGAAGGTGAACGGCGAGGCCATCTACGACGCCCGGACCTGGCGCGCCTTCGGCGAGGGCCCCACGCAGGTGGCGGAGGGCCAGTTCTCCGACGGCGTGAAGAAGGCGTTCACCAGCGCGGACTTCCGCTTCACCGCGAAGGGCGGCGCGCTGTACGCCATCGCGATGAAGCCCGACGACGGCGGCGACTACTGCGTGAAGGCGCTGGCCGAGGCCCCCGCCGAGGTCGCTCCGCGCTTCCACGGCGTCGTGCGCGACGTCGGCGTGCTGGGCGGCCCGGACGAGGTCCGGTGGCACAGGGACGGGCAGGGCCTGCACATCCACACCGACTGCCGGATGGGCGACATGCCGGTGACGTTCCGCATCGGGCTGGACTGAGCCTTTGATGGAGGGTATGACGATGGACAAGATCAGCCTCGCGGCGCTGCTGGACGAGGATCGGGAGATGGTGCTGGCGAACATCGCCAGGGACCGTTCGCTCCCCGCGGCCCAGGCCGCGCTGGAGAAGGAGATCGACCGGGTGATGTACCGGTACGTGGAGGCCTGCGGCGACGGGCCGCTGCGCGACAGCGCCCAGCAGATATTGCAGGCCATGAAGGACACGCTGCCGCTGATGAACGCGGTGGACGAGGCCCGGGAATGGAAGCAGACCTACGTGGCGCCGGGCCGCGACAGGGGACTTCGGCTGGGCGGCCTGACGGCGCTGTGCCTGGTGGCGGGCGTCGCGCTGGTGCTGGCCTCGGTGGCCGGCGTGCTGATCGCGGGCCGGCTGACCGGCGCGCTGACGTTTCTGAAGGCGCTGCTGCCCGCGGCGCTGGGCTGCGCGGCGCTGTTCCTGGCGGGCGTGCGGGCCGCGCGAGCGAAGCAGGCGAAGGCTCCGGACAGTGCCCCGGAGGCCATGCGCACCGAGTTCCTGGCGGACGGCGAGAAGACCTGGCACCTGCTGCGCGGCGCGATGCTGCTGGCGGACGGCCAGCTGGAGCGCATCCGCGAGCAGCTGGCCGCGGCGCGGGACAGCGAGAAGGCGATTTCGCCCGCCGGCGCGGTGCCCGCGGCGGCGCTGGAGCTGTTCTCGGAGCTGCTGGAGTCGGCCTATGCCGCGGGCGGCGACGCGGGAGGGGAGCAGGCCGAGGCGATCCGCTTCTACCTGCACAAGTCCGGCGTCGAGGTCTGCGACTATGTGGCGGGGCGGGAGAACTGGTTTGAGTTCCTGCCCGCCGGCGGCGCGGGCACGATCCGCCCGGCGCTGGTGGCGGAGGGGCGGCTTTTGAAGAAAGGCCTGGCCGCGGCGGCGCGTTGAGCGGACCGGGATCCGATAGACCATACTGAAGTCGGCAAGGGGATGTACCATGAACAGATACTATGGCTTTGACCTGGGCGACGCGGAGAGCGCCATCTCCCGGCTGGGCCGGCAGGACGCCGGCGCGCCGGAGGTGCTGACGGTGCGGGAGGCCAGGAGCTTCGTCACCGCCTACGCCCAACTGGAGAGCGGCGAGCTGCTGATCGGCGAGAGCGCCTGCTACGACACCAACGCCGTCAAGCGCAGCCTGCGCTTCAAGAGCCTGTTTTTGACGGACCCGCAGAGCGAGAAGGACGTCCGGCGCTTTGCCGCGGGCGTGCTG